>CALNBU010000276.1 GCA_937875615.1 uncultured Archangium sp. | reverse complement strand
GTCGTCGCCCGTCACCGCCAGCGCGGTCGCGGGCAGCCCGGCCCGCTCCACCGCCCGCGCGGCCACGTCGCGCACCGAGAGCTCCCGCTTGCTGACCTGGTCGAACTCCAGCCGGGAGTTCGCGAGCAGCTGCCCGGCGAGGCCGTCCAGCTCCACCACCTCGCGGTCGAGCTCATCGAAGGTGCGCGCCGAGGCGCCGGTGTCCCGGGCGATCTCCGAGATGAGCCGCAGGCGCGCCAACGGCGTGCGCAGCTCGTGCGACACGTCTGCCAGCAGCTCGCGCTGGTCCGCCATCTGCTTTTCGATGCGGGCCGCCATCTCGTTCACCGCCGCGCCCACCAGCGCCAGCTCGTCGTTGGAGTACGGGCTCAGGTTGGCGCGCGCCTTGAGGTCTCCCGTGCCCAGCCGGCGCACCACCTCGGTGAGTTCGTCGAGGGGGCTGGCCAGCCGCCGGGCCACCTTCCCCGCCAGGAACCACACCGCCAACAGGAACACGGCCGCGCTCAACCCCCAGCGCAGCGCATAGCTCGGCGCGTGCAGCAGACACACCGACGCGGTGCCCACGCGGATCGCCTCCTGCATCACCGGGACGATGAGCGGCCGGGCGGTGCAGCGCCCTCCGGTGGAAAACAGGCGGCCGCCCGCCGCGTCGAAGAGCTCCACCCGCGCGCCGAGGTCCCTCGCCGTCTCCTCCGCGTAGCGCTCCCGCGCTGCGGGGTCGTGCCAGCTCGTCGCGAACTGGTGCCCCACCCAGGTGCGCGCGCCCTCCCACTGCTGCATCCACTCCGGCTCGTTGAGGCGCGCCACCACCAGCATCAGGCCGGCCACGGTGAAGCCGGTGATGAGGATGCCTCCCAGGAACCAGGCGAAGATGCGGCGCCGCAGCTTGGCGCGCACGAAGCGACCGATGGGCCCCATGCGGCGATGCGGGTGGTGATGCCGGTACATGGTTCAGTCCTTCGTCAGCACGTAGCCGACGCCGCGCACCGTCTTGATGAGCCGCGGTGGATCATCGCCCAGCTTCTGCCGGAGGTGGCTGATGTGGACGTCGACGGTGCGCTCGCCCACCACCACGTCGCTGCGCCCGGCCTCGGACAGCAGCGCGTCGCGGGGCACCACCCGGCCCGCGCGGCGCACCAGCGCCACCAGGATGTCGAACTCGATACCGGTGAGCTCCACCGGCGCGCCCCGGTTGGTGGCCACCCGCGAAGGCACGTCGACCGAGAGCTCCCCCACCACCAGCTGCTCGCTCATCACGTCGGGCCTCGCCCGACGCAGCACCGCGCGAAGGCGCGCCAGCAGCTCACGGGGAGAGAAGGGCTTGCCGACGTAGTCGTCGGCGCCCAGCTCGAGGCCCACCACCCGGTCGGTCTCGTCTCCCCGCGCGGTCAGCATGATGACCGGCACGTTGCCCTTCGCGCGGATGCGCTTACAGACCTCCAGCCCGTCCATGCCCGGCATCATCACGTCGAGCAGGACGGCGTCGAAGGCCCCCTGCTCGAGCATGCTGAGGCCCCGGGGCCCGTCGGGTGCGTGACTGAGCGCTACGCCGTTCTGCTCCAGGTACTCTCGCAGCAGCTCGGGCAGGCGGGTGTCGTCGTCGATCAACAGTACGCGGGAGGCCATGTCGCCCATGCGACTCTACCGACCTTCTTGCGGCGGCGCTGCAGGAGTTGCAGCCGACGGCGCGGGCAGCACCTGTACCTGCGCCGGCGGGGCGACGCCCGACGGCACGGTGATGACGAACACCTGCGGGGCAGGCGCTACGGCGACCTGCGGCGGAGGCGCGAGGGGTTGGGCCACAACGGGCGCCGGCGGCGGCAGCAGCGGCCAGAGCTACCGTGTCCTCTACTCCAAGTCCTT
>CALNBU010000275.1 GCA_937875615.1 uncultured Archangium sp. | reverse complement strand
CACCGCGACTACCAGAGCCGCAACATCATGGTGAAGGACGGCGAGCTGGTGGTCATCGACTTCCAGGACGCGCTGCAGGGGCCGCGGCAGTACGACCTGGTGGCGCTGCTGCGCGACTCCTACGTGGAGCTCGAGCGCTCCTTCGTCGACGAGATGCTCGACGTGTACCTCGCGGCCTTCGAGCGGGAGAGCGGAGAGGTCATCGAGCCGGTGGCCTTCAAGGCCTTCTTCGACCTCCTGACCGTGCAGCGGAAGCTGAAGGACGCCGGCCGCTTCGAGTTCATCAACCGGGTGAAGGGCAACCCGGGCTTCCTGGTGTCCATCCCCGCGTCGCTCCGCTACGTGAAGACGGCGCTCGACGGGCAGCCGGCCCTGAGTGACCTGCGCCACATCGTCGCCCGGTACGTCCCGGAACTCGCATGAAGGGCATGGTGCTGTGCGCGGGGCTGGGCACGCGCCTGCGGCCGCTGACCGAGCGCTGGCCCAAGCCGGCCATGCCGCTGCTGGGCGGGCCGCTGCTGCGCTACGCGCTGGCCACGCTGCGGCGGGCCGGCGTCTCCCGCTTCGGCATCAACACCCACCATCTCCCGGAGGTGATGGAGGCGGTGGCCCGCGAAGAGGCGGGCGCGCTGGAGGTCTCCCGGGAGGTCGGCGCGATTCAGGGCACCGGCGGCGGCATCCGCGGGCTGCGCTCGTTTCTGGGCGACGGTGACTTCGTGGTGCTCAACGGTGACGTGCTCTTCGCCGTCGACCTGCGGCCGCTGCTCGAGGCGCACCGCGCCAGCGGGGCCGCGGCCACCCTGCTGTTGTTGCCCATGCCCGAGGGCGAGACGTACGCCTCGGTCGACACCGACGCCGAGGGGCGCGTGTGGCGCATCGCGGGGCGAGGCCCCGGCCGGGAGCGCCTGGCGCCGTGGCACTTCACCGGGGTGCACGTGATGTCGCCGGCGGTCTTCGACTTCATGTCGGCCAGCGGGCCCGAAGACATCAACCGCGACGTCTACGTGCGGATGATGGACAAGGGCCTGAAGCTCCACGGCCACGTGCTGCGCGACACCCGCAGCTACTGGTCGGACCTGGGGACACCGCAGCGCTACGCGGCGGCGCACCGCGATGTGTTGTCCGGTCAGGTCCCGCTGGACGCCTTCGGGGCGCAGGGGCCGTTGGCGGGGACCACCTCACTCCGCAGCGGCGAGCCGGTGGGTACCAGCCGTCGCCTCGACGAGCGGCACCCCACGGCGCGGCTCCACGAGGACGTCAAGGTGGCGGGGCCGGCCTTCTTCGGCGCGGACTGCGTGGTGGAGGCGGGCGTGCGCCTCGGCGCCGCCGTCTCGGTGGGGCGGGGCGCGACGGTGGGGCGCGGCGCGCGGCTCAACCGGGTGGCGGTGCTGGACGGCGCCGAGGTGCCGGAGGGCGCCCAGCTCACCGATGTCCTGGTGGGGCCGGGGGGCCTGTCGGTCTCGACGCTCCCGTAGGGCGTCGCGCGGATTTCATTGACGGCGGGCCCTCACCCGGTGGAGACGCCGCCGCCATGGCCCTGAGCAGAGAAGGCAAAGAGCGTTCATTCCGGGAGAACCTCGTGCTGGCCAGCACGCTGCCCGCGGTGGCCGGCATGGTGAACGTCATCGGGTACATGCACCTGGGCTTCTTCACCTCGCACATGACCGGGCGGGTGAGCGGCTTCGGCGTCGACGTGGCCAAGGGCCTGTTCGTCGAGGGGACCTACCTGCTCGAGCTGCTGGCGAGCTTCATCTTCGGCGCGATGATGGCGGCCACGCTCATCGAGGTCGCGAAGGCGAAGCACTGGCCGCGCTTCCAGCTGCCGCTGCTGCTGGAGGCGCTGCTGCTCTCGGTGATTCTGCTCTTCGAGGTGTTGAGCCCGGTGCCGGTGGTGCAGCTCCCGGAGAGCCGCAAGGTGGTCTTCGCGTTGTTCATGGCCATGAGCATGGGGTTGCAGAACGCCCTGGTGGCCCGGCTCTCGGGCGCGGTCATTCGCACCACCCACCTCACCGGGTTGTCCACCGACCTGGGCGTGGAGCTGGTCCGGGTGGTGCGCTGGTTCCTCGACGAGACGCGGGGGCAGACGCTGGGAGAACGCCTCCGGCACCTGGGCGTGGCGCGCAGAGACGTGCAGCTCTACCGGGTGCGCCTCTACCTCACCATCCTCTGCACCTTCATGACCGGCTGCATCGTGGGCGGGCTGCTGACCGCGCGCATCGGCGTGCTGGGCATGGTGTTGCCGGTGCTGATCGTGGTGGCGCTGGTGTTCTACGACCGCTTCCTGTGGGTGTCGGAGGAGGACCTCGACGCCAACTACAACCCGAACTTCGAGGCGAAGGGCGGGCCGGCAGCGGCGGCGCCGGAGCCGCGCGCCCCCTGACTACCGCTCGTAGCGGGCCAGGATGCAGGTGACGTTGTCGTTGCCGCCGTTGGCGTTGGCGGCGTCGATGAGCTGCGCGCAGGCCTTCTCGAGGTCAGGCTCGTTGCGGAGGATGGTCTGCATCTGCTCATCGGGGACCATGCCCGAGAGGCCATCGCTGCACAGCAGGTAGATGTCGCCGTCCTTCGGCTCGACGCGGTTGATGTCGACCTGCACCGTGTCCTTCATTCCCAGGGCGCGGACGATGACGTTCTTGTGCGGGAACGACTCGATTTCTTCGGGCGTGAGCTTCTTGGCCTTGAGGTAGTCGTTGAGCAGCGAGTGGTCTTCGGTGATCTGCCGGAGCGTGCCTTCCCGGAAGAAGTACACCCGGCTGTCGCCGACGTGCCCCACCACCACCTCGCTGTCCTTCGCGAAGTAGACGGTGACGATGGTGGTGCCCATGCCCTTGAACTTCTGCTCGGCAGAGGCCTTCTCGAAGATGCGCATGTTCGCCAGCTTCACGCCGGTGGCGAGGCGGTTCTCATCGTAGTTCTTCTGCTTGTCCATCTTGTACGGCCAGGTGATCTCGAGATCCTGGCTCGTCATGCGGAAGAACTCGGCCACCTCGTCGACGGCGATCTTCGAGGCGACCTCACCGGAGGAGTGACCGCCCATGCCGTCGGCGACGACGAACAGGCGCTCTTCCGGCAACAAGAGGAGGTTGTCCTCGTTGTGGTTGCGCTTCATGCCGACGTGGGTCTGGCCGGAGACTGCGATTTTCATGGGCGTGGCGAGGCTCACAAGAGGGCGTCAGACTGAAGCAAAGCTGCACAGTGGCGTAAAGCACTCGTTACGTCGTGGTGAATTCAAGGGCGTCTCCGGCCTGCGTCAAGGTCGCCGCCGCGGTCCCGGCCGGCAGCTCCAGCACTGACTTCGCCCCGAAGTACACCTGGCTCACCCGCCAGGGCGCGAGCGCGTGGGCCACGCCTACCACCCGCTGCGATGCGTCGAGGAACAGCACATCGATGGGGATCTTCATGAAGAAGGTGTGGACGCTGTTGCAGGGGGTGATGTGGAGGCCGTCTCCGGGGGCGAGGTGGGCCACGCCCAGCAGGCCCTTGAAGCGGGTGAGGAACGAATCGGCGCGGGCGGCGCCATCGGCCAGCAGGGTGTTGCGGGTCGAGTTGGTTACGCGGTAGCGCACGGCCCATGCAGTCTACTTCGCATCTGCCGCCCGGGGAGTCTCCTTTCACGCTGGTGTTGGTGTCTCCGCAGATTCCGCCCAACACCGGCAACGTGGCCCGGCTGTGCGCCGTCACGGGGTGCAAACTGGTGCTCATCGAGCCGCTGGGCTTCTCCATCTCCGACAAGGAGCTCAAGCGCGCGGGCCTCGACTACTGGGACAAGGTGTTCCTCAAGTTGTACCCGAGCTGGACGGCCTACGTGGAGGCCTCCCCCGGCGCGCGTCGGTGGCTCTTCACCGCGCGCGCGGGTAACGGCATGTGGGACACCGGCTTCGAGCGGGGAGACCATCTGGTCTTCGGCGCGGAGCCCACGGGCCTGCCGCAGGAGGTGCTACAGGGTGGTTTCGGTGGCCTCACCACCATCCCCATGCTCGACGAGCGCCGCTCGCTGAACCTCTCGACCGCGGTGGGAATCGCCACCTACGAGGCGCTCCGCCAGACTCGGGGTAGAGTCGCACCCTGAAATGGGAAACCCGCAGGTCGTCGAAGCGCTGTACCGCGCGTGGGCCGAGAAGCAGACCGGTTGGCTCACCTGTGTCGCGGGCGGCCGGGTCACGAAGATTCCGTTGCGCGAGGGCGCGGTGGTCTGCAGCGCGCTCTCGCTCGGCTTCGGCTGGCAGGGCGCGGTGCCTGCGCTGGTGCGAACCGGGAAGCTCTCGCTCGCGCACTTCGATGCGCTGTGGGCGCGCGGTGAGGCGTCGGCGGAGGAGGTCGACACCCTCGCCGAGCTGGGCATCGTCCCCGCGGAGGCGCACGCCGCGCGGGTGCTGGCGAGCATTCGTGAGACGGTGAAGGGGGCGGAGTCGGTGGCCTTCGAGGCGGGAGAGGTCGGCGTAGGCGAGCTGGTCAGCGGCGCCCAGGTGGTGCGGGAGGCCTGGTCGACCATCGCCGGAGGGACGGGCGAGGCCGCGTACTTCAAGGTGAGCGACCTGCGCGGGCTCGATGACTTCGAGCCGACCGAGGCGGACCGCGCGTGGCTCGCCCGGTTCTCGGAGTGGACGCAGGCCACGGAGGCCTCGCCGACGCAGTTGGCGCTGCTGGAGGTGCTGACCCGCGGCGGCGCATTCGAGTCGATACCGGCGGAGGAGATGCGGCGGCGGGAAGAGGAGGCCGCGCGCGAGAAGGCGGAGCGCATCGAGGCGGAGCGTCTTGCCGCGGAGAAGGCGGAAGCGGAGCGAGTCGAGGCGGAGCGTCTTGCCGCGGAGAAGGCGGAAGCGGAGCGAGTCGAAGCGGAACGACTGGCTGCGGAGAAGGCGGAAGCCGAGCGCATCGAGGCCGAGCGTCTGGCTGCGGAGAAGGCGGAGGCGGAGCGAGTCGAAGCCGAACGTCTGGCCGCAGTGAAAGCGGAAGCGGAGCGAGTCGAAGCGGAACGACTGGCTGCGGAGAAGGCGGAGGCGGAGCGCATCGAGGCCGAGCGTCTGGCTGCGGAGAAGGCGGA
>CALNBU010000274.1 GCA_937875615.1 uncultured Archangium sp. | reverse complement strand
CGGCCTCCTGCTCACCGTGCGGCCCGGCGTGGAGGTGGGCCTGCCCCTCGACGGGTACCTCCGCTTCCACGTCTGGCGCCTCTACTTCGACGTGCTGGGCGGCCTCACCGTGCTCTTCGGCAACCCGCAGCCGCTGCGCGCGCACGTGGCCGGCGGCCTCGGGCTCTTCGTCATCGGTGGGCTGTCGCTGGGCGTCGAGGCCGGCTACCTGCAGAACGGCGCGCAGCTGCTGGCGCGGCTGGCCTACACCTTCTGAAACCCCGAGCTCACTTCAGCGAGAGCCCGAGCCGGTAGAGATCTCCGGCGGGCCACCCGGCGCGCTTCGCCAGCTCGGTGGTGAGGGGCTTGAGCCGCTCGCCGTCGGCCAGGCCGCGGGCCAACGCGGCGCGCACCTCCGCCTCCGACCACCGCACCTCGCCGGTGCGCCCCTCCACCATCACCACCACCTCGCCCAGCACCTCCGCGCCAGCGTAGCGCGCGACGAGCTCCGGCAACGTCCCGCGGACGAACTCTTCGTGCAGCTTGGTCAGCTCGCGGGCCACCACCGCGCGGCGCGCGCCCAGGCACCGCTCGAGCAGCGCCAGCGTCTCCGACAACCTCCGCGGAGACTCGTAGAGCACCAGGGTCGCGGAGAGCTGCCGCACCTCTTCGAGCATCGCGCTCGCCTCGGAGCCCTGCCGGGGGAGGAAGCCCAGGAAGTGGAAGCGCCCCGTGGGCAGGCCGCTCGCGGAGAGCGCGGCGATGAGCGCCGCCGCGCCCGGCACCGGCACCACCACCACCCCCGCCGCCACCGCCTCGGCCACCAGCTTCTCGCCCGGGTCGCTGATGGCGGGCGTGCCGGCGTCGGTCACCAGCGCCACGTCGTCGCCGGCCGCCAGGCGCTCCAGCAGGGCGCCGGCCCGTTGCCCCTCGGCGAAGGCCGGGAGGCTGGTCACCGGGGTGCCGATGCCGTAGCGACTGAGCAGCCCCCGGGTGTGACGGGTGTCCTCGCAGGCCACCAGCTTCACCCCGCGCAGCGTCTCCAGCGCCCGCTCGGAGACGTCCCCCAGGTTGCCGATGGGCGTCGCCACGATGAAGAGCCGGCCGGTCATGTCCTCCGCCTACCTCAAGCCCGCCGCGAGGCACACCAGCGCCGCGCGCTCCGCCGTCGAGGCGTTCGGGCGCGACGGGTCCACCCGCAGCGTCGCCAGGACCCGATCCACCTGGTCCGCCCCGGGCTGGCTGTACAGCCAGCCGTCGCGCGCCCGCGCTTCCGCCTCCAGGACCAGCGCCGCCCGGCGGGCCTGGAGCGTCGCCCGGAGTCGCTCCGCCACCTCGGCGTCGTCCACCACCTCGCCGCGCCACGCCTGGTGCAGACAGGCCAGGGCCCGCGGCTCGCAGCTGGCCGCGTCGGGCTGGCCGACCAGCGAAGGCTCGTCGCACCAGTGACTCAGGGCCCACGACTCGTAGTGCTCGAGGTGCTCCCTGGCAATCTGGAAGCCCGCCCAGAGCCCAAACAACACGCCCGCCAACAACAGCAGCGGGCTCAGGCGAGCCATCATCGGCACGCGGGAGGCACCGCCCCGCCACCAGCCCGCGCGCGCGGCCACCAGCGCCCCGACGAACGCCAGCACCCAGCAGACGACGCCGCCCACCCAGTCCCGAAACTCCAGCGGCGGGCCGCGCAGCGCGAAGGCCCCCAGCACCGGAAACCCCACCACCACCGCGGCGCACGCCGGGAGCCCCACGAAGAGCAGCGCCGGGACATCCTCACCGCCGGGCAGCGCTTCGTTCCCCGGCTCGTTCACAGCGTGGCCTCGAAGGCATGAGGAATCAGCTCCACGTGCCCTTCATGCCCGCGCCCCACCACCGACGCCACATCGAAGCGGATGACGCGTCGCTCCAGCTGGTGTTGCTGCACGTACTGCATCGCGGCCAGCATCACCTTGCGCTGCTTGGTGACGCTCACCGTCGCCGAGGGGTCTCCCCACAACGTGGAGCGCCGCATCCGCACCTCGACGAAGGCCAGCACCTCGCCCTTCTCGGCCACCACGTCGAGCTCTCCGCGCGGGTACACCACGTTGCGCGCGCGGATGACCCAGCCCTCTCGCTCCAGCCGCTCCACCACCAGTTGTTCCGCCTCATCACCCGCGCTGCGCCTGTCGGTCTTCGCCATGCCGTTCCCCCCTGGTCGGGGCCGACGCCACGGCTCAGATGCTGACCGCCGCGTCGACCTGGCTCGCAGTATGCCCGGCGCCACTGACATGGATGACCTGGGTCAGGGAGCCCAGGTGCTTCACCATGCGGCCCAGCAGCGGCAACTTCGGCGCGTCGAGGAGCGCGTGGAAGGTGTCTTCGAGGATGACCGGCACCTTCTGGTTCGCCGCCGCCTTCTCGATGATGGTCAGCCGGAGCGCGAGCCAGGTGAGATCCAGATCCTTCCCCGGGAGCTCCGCCGCGCGCAGCGTGCGCCCGGGGGCCTCCACCGAGAGCTGACCGTCTCTGTCGACCGCCAGGCCGTGGTAGCGGCGGTCGGTCAGCGCGCTCAGGTACTGCACGGCGCGGCCCTGCAGCACCGTCCACAGCGTAGGGATGTCGGAGGAGAACACGTCGGTCGCCAGCGACAGCAGGGCGGGCGTCGGGTCTTCCCATTGATCGGCTCCGCCGACGGGCGCCGCTTCGGCTTCAGGAGGCGGCGACGCCGGCACCGGAGAGGGCCGCTGCGCCCCGCCTCCCTTCGCCCGCGCGATGTCACGCTCGATGTCGCGCACGTCGCGCACGTACCCGCCCGACATGCCCACCAGCTCGGCGTTCAGCTTCTCCTGCTCCGCCTTGAGCGTGTCGTAGCGGCCCTTGATGCCCGTGCTCTCCAACGCGGCGCGCACCGCCAGCTCCTTCTGCTCCAGCTCGCCGAGGCGACCTTGGAGCACGTCGCGCGACTCCATCGCGGTGAGGAACTCGTCGGGGTTGCTGGCGCCGACGAGTTCGAAGACGCGCTGGAGCGACGCCAGCTGCGCGGCGTAGTCGTCCCGGAGCTTCTTTTCGCGGCCGGCCAACACCTCGCCCTTGCCGCCGCCGCGGGACAGGCGCTGGAGATCTTCGATGAAGCGCAACGCGAACAGCGCGGCGAAGGTGAAGGGCACCAGCGAGAGCAGCGCGAGGTAGCGGGCCGCGCCGTCCATCACCAGCGCGGCCACGAACAACCCCACGCCCACCACCAGCGAAGCCAGGAAGCGCGGATCCTTCTGCAGCGGCTCGGGCGCGGGAGGCGCCGACTCCACCCACGCCCGCTGCTCGTCTTCGAGCCGCGCCAGCTGCTCGTCGAGGCGGCGCTTGTCGTCGGGCAGCTTCCGCACGCGGGCGATGAAATCGTCGGTGAGCGCCGGGTTGTCGAAGCGCGCGGCCTCACCGCGCACCGTCAACACCTCCGCCGCCACCTCGTCAGCGGCCTTCACCTTCGACTCCAGCTCGAAGATCTCGCTGCTGATGCCGTCGGCCCGGAACTGGACCTCCGCCGCGCGGCGCGCCACCGACAGCTCCTGCTCCAGCTCAGGGAGACGCGCGGCGTCGATGTCCGCTCCCTCGCCCCCGCCACCGTCGGTGTCGAAGGAGTCCCACTTGGACATGATGCGGGGCTTCTTCGCCTCGGTGGAGGCCGCCTTCGCCGGGCCCCTGGGCCGCCGCGTCGGGAGCTGCGTCGCCGAGAGCGTGAAGAGCTGCTCCCAGGTGGTGCGCGCGGGGAAGCCGACCGACGCGCGCAGCGTCTGGGCCATCTCCGTGGCTTCCTGGGTGATGATCTCGAACTGATTGGTCGAGCGGTTGAGCCTGTGCAGCCCGCCAGCCCCGCCCAGGTCGCGCATGATGCGCCACACCGAGCCGTCATTGCCCTGAATCGACAACCCTGCCCGGCCCGACTTCGCGCCGGGAGCGAGGAACGCCCCATCGCCACCGCGTCCGTCGGGGAACGCGAGCGCCACCACCAGACCGCTCAGCGGCGCAGGCGCCTCGACCGGGCTGGTCAAGGCGCTGTAGCCGGGCTTGAGCGACACGCGCACGGACGGTGAAAACCCCTTCACCGCCTGTGCCGCCAACTCGAGGAAGAGCATTGCTCTTCGAGTATCGCCTTAGTTCGCCGCGGGAGCAGCGGTTTCCGACGGCGTCTGCTTCTCGAGCGCCTCGATGCGAGCCGCCTTGCCGCGCAGGCCGCGGAGGTAGAAGAGGCGACCACGGCGCACCGCGCCCCGGCTCAACACCTCGATCGACTCGTAGCGGGGCGAGTGCAGCGGGAAGATGCGCTCCACGCCGACGCCGAAGGACATCTTGCGCACGGTGAACGTGGCGTCGACGCTGCCGCCCGTCTTGCGGATCACCACGCCCTCGAAGGCCTGGTTGCGCTCCTTCTCGCCTTCCTTCACCTTCCACCACACGCGCACCGTGTCACCGGCGCGGAAGTTGATGAGGTTCTTGCGCTTGTGAAGCGAGTCCACGAACTGGATGGCGGCGACGTTGCTCATGACGTGTGAGACCTTTGAATTGAGTAAGAAAGGCGGGCGCACCTACCATCTTGACCTCCGGTGTGCAAGCGACGTATGGCGCGCCCACCCAGCGCCTTTCGGGGCCCGCCATCGGGGCGGGATGCCGGAGAGCGCCTCACAAGGAAGTCTTTCATGTCGATCATCGCCGCCACCCTCGAAGCGAAGCTCCGTACCACGTCCGGCAAGGGCCCTGCCCGCCGCACCCGCCAGGAAGGCCTGGTGCCCGGCACCGTCTACGGCAAGCACCTGGACAAGCCCTTCAACGTCGCCATCAACGGCAAGGCGTTGCGCGCGGCCATCAACACCCCGAAGAAGCTGAACACGGTGGTGGGGCTGAATGTCGACGGCAAGGAGTACGCGGTGCTGGTGAAGGACTACCAGCTCCAGCCGGCGACCAAGGAGCTGCTGCACGCGGACTTCATCGCGGTGCAGGAGAACGAGCAGGTGAAGGTGAAGCTGCCCGTGGTGCTCACCGGCAAGTCCCAGGGCGTCGTCGAGGGCGGCATCCTCTCGCAGATGCGCCGCGAGCTC
>CALNBU010000273.1 GCA_937875615.1 uncultured Archangium sp. | reverse complement strand
AACCAGCTGCGAGAAGTCTTGGCCAATCTGCCGGCCGCCGAGCCCGACGACGAGCCCACCTCCTCGCAGGAGTCCGCGAAGCCGAAGGAGGCGCTGCGCGACGATGAGGTGCCTCGCTCCGAGCGCACCCGCCTCAAGCTCGACGAGCCCGCGCCGGAGCCGGTGAAGAAGGCCCAGCCGGAGGACGAGGCGCGCCCGGCCGCGGAGGCGCCGGCGAAGCGAGAAGAAGAGCGCCCACGCGCCGAGACGAAGACCTCACCGCGAGAGACCCCCGCGCCGCGAGAAGAAGAGGAGGCGCCGCCGCCGCGACGGCAACGGGAAGAGCGGTCGCGCGACGAGAAGAAGCGCTGGGAGCCAGCGCCCAAACGGCAGGAAGAAGACCACGACGACCTGCGCAACTACTGAAGGCGCGTGAAGCTCTGGTAGTGGTCGTCGGTGTAGTAGCGCTCGCCGCCCCGGCCGACGACGATGCGCCGCGCGCCCCGGTCGGTCGAGCCCGGCGTCTCCACCGTGTACTCCCGGTAGTAGCCGCGAGGTTGGTCGGGCAGCAGGCCTTCCCGGTTCTCGAAGGTGACGCCGTCGCGCGCGTACGGGAAGGGGCCGCCCGCGGCGATGCGCGCGAGGGCCTCCTTCGCCTCGGGAGGAACGGCCGCCGCCACCTGACGGGCCTCGCCGCGGTCGGCCAACGCCGCCCTGAAGGCCTCGGCGTTGCGCTCGCCGCCGCGCTGCACGGAGGCCACCGCGCGTGCAATCTCCTCGATGCGGTTGGCGGGGTCCGGGTGGGTGGAGAAGAACTCCGGCGCGCCACCGCCGCCGGCGGCCTTCAGCACCCGCAGCACGTCGACCATGGCGCTGGCGTCGTAGCCAGCCTCCGCCATGAAGCGCACCCCCAGCGCGTCCGACTCCAGCTCGTCGTCGCGGCCGTACTTCATCACCACCAGGCGGCTCACCGCCTGCGCCAGCTGCGCCTGCCGGCGGTCCTCCGCGGCCACCGCGGCGGCGCCCACCAACCCCTGCGCCAACTCCGACTTCGCCAGCTGCTGGGCGCCGTGCCGGGCCACCACGTGGGCAATCTCGTGCCCCAGCACGCCGGCCAGCTGCGCCTCGTCGCCCAGCCTCCCCAGCAGCGCCTCGGTGATGAACACCGGCCCGCCCGGCAGCGCGAAGGCGTTGATGGTCGAGCGGTCGGCCAGCACCACGAAGCGGAAGCGGTACGGCGTGCGGCCCGCGGCGCTGCGCGAGACGACGCGCTCGCCGACGCGGGTGACGTAGCGGGTGATGCCCGGGTCCGCGTTGCCGCCGTACTGCCGGGTCAGCTCCGGCACCGCCGCCAGGCCAGTGGCGATTTCCTGCTCTGGCGAGAGCGAGACCTGCTGCACCTCACCCGTCAGCGCGTTGGTGCTGCTCTTGCCCAGGTACGAGCCGACCGCGACCAGCGCCAGCACCGCCCCGATGACCAGGCGCAGCGTGCGCGCCGAAGACTGTCTCCCATTCATCGGCCGGCACTCAGTCATAGAATGGGTACATGGGCAACGCGCCGACGCTCGATGGAGCGCGCTTCGACAACTTCGAGGGATTTCGCGACGAGGTGAACCGGGCGCTGCCGCTCGCCCACCCGTGGAACGGGAGCCTCGACGCGCTGGTCGACCTGGTGTGGGACCTCGACGGCCTGACCTGGGTCAACGCCGCTCGCTCACGCGCGCTGCTGGGGCACGACGAGACCGCGCGCTGGCTCGAGTCGCGGCTGGGCAAGGTGCACGCCGCCAACCGCAGGGTGTGGGAGCTCAAGCTGGCGCGGGCCCGACGCGGCGAGGGCGAGACGCTGTTCGACACCCTCACCCAGCTCATCGGCGAGGCGGGCGTGGCGCTGACGCTGGTGGAGTGACGTCAGTACGACAGCTCGAAGTCCCGGATGACCCCCATGTGCTGCATGCTGGGCGCCGCGCTGTCGCCCAGCTTCGCCGGCGCCAGCAGCCCGATGTTGCCGCTGTTGAAGCGGCGGGTGTCGATGACCAGGCCGTTGGGCCGCGAGAGCGTCTGCCCCTCATGGCTCAGCACCACCGGCACCTCGTGCGGAAACAGCGAGGCCCCGGGGAGCACCCAGTCGTAGGGCTTGTCACGACCGGCGTTGGTGTCCGGGTTGCCCTGCTGGTCGGTGGGCTGCGGCTGCACCACGAAGCGCTGGCTCAGCGTCATGAAGCACGACTCCATGGCGGAGCCGGTGTTGAGGTCGCCTCCCAACACGACGTAGTCGCCCGCCGGGACGAGCGCGTTGACGCCGTCGATGACCTCCTGCGCCTCGAAGGGGTGGCTGCTGACCGTGGTGTGCCAGTGCACGCTGATGACCCACAGGTCGCGCGGCCCGGGCAGGTCGATGCGCGCCCAGAGGTGGTCGCGGTTGCTCACCCGGCTGTCGTCCCACTCGCCGCATTCGAGAATCGGGTAGCGGCTCATCACCCCGTTGGGGAGATCTCCGTTGCTGTCGACCTGCTCGCGGCAGAAGTAGCCCCCATCGCCCACCACCAGGTCGGTCATGGTCTGCAGCGCCTCGGCGTCGTCGGCACCGAAGCGGAACTCCTGCACCATCACGACGTCGGGCCGCGCGCCCTGCATGATGCGGATGCCCGGCCCGGGCAGCACGTCGCCGGGCGGCGGGTTGTAGTTCTGGAAGTTCCCCGCGGTGAGGTTGGCGGCCATCAACCGGAGGCGGACCACCCCTCCGTCTTCTTCATCGCCCCCGTCAGGGCCGCCGGCATCGCCCGGCCCGGCGTCGTCGCTGCCCGCATCGACTCCGGACCCGGCGTCTTCCGTCCCCGCGTCGTCGTCGTGCCCCGCATCGCCCGGGCCGGCGTCGTGGTCACCGGCGTCGGCCGCGCCCCCCGCGTCCTCGGCGCCGAGGCCGGCGTCATCGTCGCCGCCGCCCGCGTCGGCCTCGCCGCCATCGACGTCACCTGCGTCGCCCTGCCAGAGGCCACCATCGTGGACTCCGGCGTCATCTTCACCGGGCGGCCAATCGGGTGCACCACACGCGGACCAACCC
>CALNBU010000272.1 GCA_937875615.1 uncultured Archangium sp. | reverse complement strand
TCCGTCGTCGGCGACTCCTTCGCGGCCGCGGCGGCCAGCTGCTTCGACGCGGCGTCCTTCGCGGCCTTGTCCGCCGCCGCCTTCTCGGCGGCCAGCCGCTTCGCCTCGGCCTGCTTCTCCTGCGCGAGGCGGCGCTCTTCGGCCTTCGCCTCGGCCGCCTTCCGCGCCTGCTCGGCCTTCTCCTTCGCGGCGGCCTCCTTCGCCAGCGCGCGGTTGAGCGCCTTGCCTCGATCCGCGTCGGCGCGCTGCTCCGCGGCGAGCTTCTCGGCCTCCGCCTGCTGCGTGGCCAACCGCTCGGCCTCCGCGCGCTGCGCGGCCTGCTGCGCCGCCGCCTGACGCTCCGCCTCCTGCTGCGCGGCCAGCTTCTCGGCCTCGGCGCGCTTGTCCGCTTCGGCCATGGCCGCCAGCTGCGCGTCGACGTCGACCGGCGTCGTCGGCGTCACCACCACCGGCACCTGCCCGGGCTGGGTGCGATTCTGGATGAGGTAGAAGCCGCCGCCCGCCCCCACGCCGACGCCCAGCACGATGAGCAGGCTCACCAGCAGCCAGGTCGAGCGGCCCCCGCGCTCCGGCGGCACCGGCGGCGCGATGAACGCCGAAGGGGGCGGCACGGGCGCAAGAGGCGCAAGGGGCGGCAGCACGGTGGGCGCCATGGCCACCGTCTCCACGTTGTCGTCGACCAGGTGCGCGACGTACGCCTCGGAGTTGATGATGGCCGTCTCTTCGCGGTCCTTGCCCTCTGCCTCGGGGAGCTCCAGCTCGCCCGTCTCGATGGGCGGCGGCGGCGGCACCGCGGGCAGTTCCGGCACCGGCGGCGGCGGCTTCTCACGGCGCGGAGAGAGCGAGAGCATCCCGCTCTGGGTGCGCGGCTTCGCCGGCAGCTGGCCGCTGGCCGGCTCGGGGATGGACTGCGGCGGTGGCGGCGGCGCCGACTTCTTCACCAGCGCCGAGAGCTCGGCGAACAGCTCGCCGGCGGTCTTGAAGCGCGCGTTGGGGTTGCTGTTGAGCGCGTGTCGGTAGAGACCCTCGACGTGAGGCGGCAGCTCCGGGTTGCGCCGCAGCAATTCGGGGATCGCGCCGTCGGGCGTGAGCCCCGAGAGCATCTCGCCCAGGATGACGCCCACCGCGTAGACGTCCGACGCCGGCGATGAACTCCGGCGCGAGGTAGCGGTCGGCCTTGCGCGTCTTCACGGCCTGCACGAACGGGAGCCGCGGGAGCGCGAGGCCCAGGCCGAAGTCGGTCACCTTGAGCAGGTCTGGCAGGACCAGCACGTTCTCCGGCTTGAGGTTGCTGTGCGGCCCGACCTTGTGCGCGCCGTCGAGCGCCGCGCAGACCTGCGAGAGGATCGGCTCCACCTCGGCGAGCGCGAAGAACTGTCCCTTCTGCAGCCGGAGGTCGATGATCTTCCGCAGCGACAGCCCATCGAGGAACTGCGAGGTGAAGTACGGGCGATCTTCCGCCTCGCCCTCTTCGTACACCCGCACGATGTTGGGGTGAGAGAGCTTGCGCGCCAACCGCAGCTGCTTGCTGAAGGCCTTCCGCTCGTCCGCCGACTGCAACAGCTTGGGGTTGATGACCTTGAGGGCGACCTCGACGTCGACCTCCTTGTCGTGCGCGCGAAAGACGAAGCCCAGCGGCCCCACGCCCGCCACGTCCTTGATGAGGTAGCGCTCGGCGACGAGGTCCTGGGGCTTGTAGGGCGCGCCCTCCACCATGCCCGTCACCGAGCGACGCCGACTGAAGGTGCCGGTGGCCTGTCGCGTGCCGCCGCCGCTCAGCAGGCTCTGCCCGCACGTCGGACACGTTTCAGCGGTATCCGGCGAATGGGTGCCACAACGGTAGCAGAGCAACGGGAAGCCTTTGGAGAATGAAGGCGCTGATTAGAGCACAATGTAGGAGGTGGGCAATTGGACGTTCGTCGCGGTCCTCAGGTGCCCGTCGAGCCGAAGCCTCCCCGCCCACGCGAGGTGTCGGACAATGTAGGGACCTCCACCCAGGTGCCCTGCGTCACCGGGGCGATGACCAGCTGGGCGATGCGGTCGCCGGGGTTGAGGGTCACCGGCTGGTCCGAGAGGTTGATGAGGATGACGCCCACCTCGCCGCGGTAGTCGGCGTCGATGGTGCCGGGCGCGTTGAGGCAGGTGACGCCCTGCTTGAGCGCGAGGCCGCTGCGCGGCCGCACCTGCCCCTCGAAGCCGGGCGGCAATTCGATGGCCAGCCCGGTGGGAATCAACCGCCGCTCCAGCGGCGCCAGCGCCACCGGCGCCGGGAGATCGGCCAGCAGGTCCATCCCCGCGGACTGCGGCGTCTGGTAGCGGGGGAGCGGCAGCTCCGAGGGGCGGACTCGACGGACCTTCACGGTGACCATCTCACCGTCCTAGCAGGAGCCGCTCAACGCCAGGCGAGTGGATCGCTCGGCTTTCCTCCGAGCGCGAGCTGGTAGTGGAGGTGCGGCCCGGTGCTACGGCCGGTGCTGCCGGACAACGCCACCACCTCGCCGGCGCGCACCCGCTGCCCCACGGACACCTGCAACACCGAGTTGTGACAGTAGGCGGTGCTGACTCCGCGCCCGTGGTCGATGATGACCACCCGCCCGTTGACCTGATCTTCGCTCGCCCGGCGCACCACCCCCTCGGCGGTGGCGTGCACCTTCGTCCCCTCGGGGACCGCGAGGTCGACGCCGGTGTGCAGCTTGCGGGTGCCCAACGTGGGGTGCGTGCGGTAGCCGAAGGGCGAGCTGATGCGGGTGCTCTCCGGCACCGGCCACATCAGGCCGTAGGTCGCGCCCAACATCAGCGCGCTCGAGGCGGCGTCGACCGCCCGCTGGCTCGACGGCGGCAACTGCAGCGCCAGCAGCTCGAGGCGGGTGGCGCCGCTGCGCTGCACCGCGTAGCTCGCCACGTCGAGGCCCGCGAAGAGCGCCAGCACCGCGGCGTCCTCGCTGCCCGGCACCGCCTGTTGGAGTCGGGTCACCAGCGCCGCCGCCTGCTCCGGCTCGTCGGGGCGCAGCCCGTAGCGGGCGGCCAGCGCGTCGACGGTGCGGCGCTCCTCGCCGCCCAGCCCGGAGACCACCGAGGCGATGCCCCGCCCCAGCGCGTCGCCCGGCGGCGGGCGGAAGACGGGCGCCTCGGCGGTGGGCTGCGCGTCGTACAGACCCCCGGAGTAGTAGCTGAGCAACGGCCGCGCCGAAGAGCGGCTGGAGAACACCTTCGCGCCGGCGGGGCGCAGGAGCGCCCCCACC
>CALNBU010000271.1 GCA_937875615.1 uncultured Archangium sp. | reverse complement strand
GCTGCTGTCGCTGCGCCAGCGAGGCGTCGAGCTCTCCCCGGAGCGCGGACAGCGCGGTGTCGAGGGCCTGGCCGTACTCCTGCGTGGCGTCGAGCTCGCCGCGCGTCGTCGCCAACGCCTCGCGCGCCGCGGCGGCCTCGGCCTCGAGGGTGCGGCCGTGCTCCTGCGTCGCCTCCAGCTCGCCGCGCAGGCTGGCCTGCTCGGCGTCGAGGGCGCGCGCGCGCTCCAGCGACTCCCGCAGCGAGGCGGCCTCGGCCTCCAGCGCCCGGCCGTACTGCAGCGCCGCCTCCAGCTCTCCGTCGAGCGTCAGCACCCGCTCCTGCGCGGCGTGCATCGAGTTCAACTCGGCGTCGAGCGCGCGGTTGTGCTCCAGCGCGGCCTCCAGCTCGCCTCGCAGCGAGGACACCTCCGAGAGGGCGTCACCGGCCGAGGAGGCCTCCACCTGCAGGCTGACGGCGGCGTCCTTGAGCTCGCGCACCTCGGCCTGGGCGCGCGCGGCGACGTCGCGGTGTGCCCGGGCTTCGGCCTCGGTGCGCTTGAGCTGGAAGGTCAGCGTTTCAACCTGCGCCTTGAGCGCCTCGCGCGCGCCGCGCTCTTCTTCGGCGGCGCGGAGCTGCACCAGCAGGTCGTGTCGCTCGGTGGCCAGCGCGCTCTCCGACTCGCGCAGCTGCGCCAGCATCTCCTCGTAGGCCTCGAGGGTGCCGCGCAGCTCCGCCAGCTCGGTGTCGCTGGCGTTGCGTTTGAGCTCGAAGGGCTGGTGCTCGGAGACCAGCCGCTCGATGGCGCCCAGGGTGTCGGGGTCGACCATCGAGAACTTCACGCCGAAGCCGCGGGGCGCGCCGTCTTCATGCGTCTCCTGGCGCACCACCGCGCCGCGCATCTTCGCCACCGGCTCGTCGGCGACACGGAGCTCCACCTGCACCTCGGCGCCCACGGGCAGCGGCTGTCGGCTGCGCACGAAGATGCCGCCGGCCGAGAGGTCTCTCAGGTAGCTGGCCTGAAACGACTCGTGGGTGGCCACGCGCACTTCGACGCGTGACCCCCGCTGACGTACATGTTCTCGGCGTTCCTCTGACATCTCCCGCGCATCCTTGAAGCTCCCCCGAGGCTCGAGAGCCTAGCAGGTTCACCGCAACAGGAGCTGTGCGTCGCGAAGCACCTCATCGACGGCGCCCGGCTCGGTGAAGCGATACACCCCACGCACCCGGCGCTCGCGGTCGACGAGCGCGAAGTAGCTGCCGTGCACCACGGAGTTGAGGTCCTGACCGTCACCCCAGTCCATGGGCTGCAGCATGCCCTCACGAATCACCTTCTCGAGGGCCGGCTTGTCGCCGCGGGCGAAGGTCCAGCGGGCGAAATCGGCGCGGTGCTTCTCGCCGTAGGCCTTGAGCACCTCGGGCGTGTCGTGCTCGGGGTCGACGGTGAAGCTGACCAGCTTGAGCGCCGGCAGCGGCCCGAGGCTGCGGTCCTGCAGCGCACCCATCTTCGCGGTGAAGCGCGGGCAGATGTTGGGGCAGCGGGTGAAGATGAAGTTGGCCACCCACACCTGGCCGTCGAGCGCCGCGCTGTCGAAGGGCGCGCCCGACTGGTCGACGAAGGAGAAGGCCGGCACCGAGGAGAGCACCGGCAGCTCCACGCGGGCGTCGGCGCGGGGGGCGGTCGCGCGCCACACCACCAACCCCGCCAGCGCCAGGAGCAACAGGGCGACGTACACCGCCGGGTTGCGTCGCGGCGGGTTGGGCAGCGGGAGCGAGGGGGGCGCGGCGATGCTCACGGCTTGTCGCGCTTGAGCGTGGTGCCGAGCAGCCTGTCCATCCACATGTGGGAGAGGCCGAAGTTCTTGTGCGGGTCGGCGAAGTGATGCGCCATGTGATGGTCGCGCAGCTTCTTGCCCCAGGCGGTGAGCGGCTTGCGGTGGTGCGTCGACCAGTGGAGGAAGTCGTACCAGAGGTAGCCGTAGACGAGGCCCGCCCAGAACGGGAGCGTCCATTCGTGCTGCCCCAGCAGGTACAGCCCGCCGCCGATGAGCGAGGCCAGCGCGATGCTGACGGTGATCGGCATCACCAGCCGCGTGTCGTCGTCGGGGTACTTGTGGTGGAAGCCGTGCGCGGTGGGGCCGGGGAAGGTGTGGAAGAGGTCGCGGTGGATGAAGTACTCGAGGAACTGCCACGAGAAGAAGCCCACCACCGCCATCGGCAGCGCGTGCATCCAGTCGGTGACGCCGCGGTACAGCCCCCAGCTCAGGATGGCCGACACCACCGGGATCCAGAAGACGAACGGGGTCGCCGGGTGGACCTTCGAGAAGAACTCGAAGAAGTCACTCTCGAACATGCGTCCGCGGGTGTTGCGGACGTAGTCCTTGAGCCACGCGTCATCGTTGGTGCTCATGCGTCGTGGCCTCTAGCCGACTCTCTGCGCCGGGCGCAATGGCCCCCGGGTCAGGCAGCCGGGCGAAGGTACGGCGCGCCAGCACCAGCGCCAGAAACGCGAGGAATGACGCAGAAAAGAAGGAAGCGCCAGGCACGTACACCGGCGCGCGCTCGCCGGCGAAGAAGCCGAAGAGGTTGGTGGCCAGCGGCGGGCCGATGATGGCGGTGAGCGAGGTGACGCTCATCAGCCCTCCCTGGAGCATGCCCTGCTCGTTGGCGGGCACGGCCTTCGAGATGAGGGCCTGCAGCGACGGCTGGGCCAGGCCTCCGAAGGCGGCGAAGAAGAGCACCACGAAGATCATCCAGCCCTGCGAGGCGAGGCCGTAGCCGGCGTAGCCGGCGGTGGCGACGAGCAGGCCCGTCACCAGCGCTCGCCGCTCGCCGATGCGGGGCACCACCCGGCGCACCAGCCCGCCCTGCACCAGCGCGGCCATCAGGCCCACCATGGCCAGCGAGAAGCCGGTCTCGCGCACGCCCCAGTGGTAGCGGTGCTCGGTGTACAGCACCCAGGTCGACTCCAGCCCGCGCTGCGCGATGCCCAGCAGCAGCCAGGCGCCGGCGAGGCCCACCACCACCGGGTAGCGGGCGAGGTAGCCCAGCGTGCCGAAGGGGTTGGCGCGCTTGAACGAGAAGGGCCGGCGGTGCTCCGGCGCGAGCGACTCCGGCAGCACCATGAGCCCCCAGATGGCGTTGAGCAACGAGAGCAGGCTCGCGGCGAGGAAGGGCGTGCGCAGGGCGGCCACGTCGAGGCCGAAGGGGAGCGGCACCTTCACCTCGCCGAGGAAGGCGGAGGTCAGCGGCCCGGCGATGAAGCCCACGCCGAAGGCGATGCCGATGAGGCCGAAGTTCTGGGCGCGCTTCTCGGGCGGGCTGATGTCGGCGATGTAGGCGCCCGCGGTGCCGAAGGACGCGCCGCCGACGCCGGCGATGACGCGGCCCACGAAGAACCAGCTCAAGGTGGGCGCGAAGGCCAGCAGGAGGTAGTCGAAGGCCTGCCCGAAGAGCGTCACCAGCAGCACCGCGCGCCGCCCGTAGCGGTCGGAGATGCTGCCCATGATGGGCGCGAAGAAGAACTGCATCAGCGCGTAGGTGGCCGTCAGCGCGCCGACGTAGAAGGCGGCGTTGGTGGAGCCGCCGATGAAGCCCTCCACCAGCCGCGGCAGGATGGGCGCCACCAACCCGAGGCCCATGACGTCGAGGCACACGGTGACCATGATGAAGCCCAGGGCTGGCCGGCGAGCAGGCACGCGCGTCGCTTAGTCGCTTTCGGCGGAGGGGCGGTGCGGATTTGCGTCACCACTCTGTCATGCGCGCTCGGTCGTCCACTCAATCGCGGCGGGTACTTCGCGCGCTGCGCCGGACGAGAAAGGCGAGCGCCCCGACGGGCTGAGTGGCCTCGTCGCGCACGTCAGTTATCGGCCGGTGTGACGGCTATGAAGGGCGTCATGGTGTCCCGGATACCGCGGCCACGCGAAGTAGGAGATTCGAGTGGATCGCCCGTGGGATCGACGGAAAGGCAGCTGAAGTACCCGCCGCGGTCCTTCGATGGCAACGCTCCATCGCTGAGGCGGTAGTCGCCCTTCGCCAGTCTCTGGCCGAGCGCAGAGCCGGTGTCCACCAGCCGAAACACCGGAGGAAGGCCATCGATGGCCGCTTCCTTCCGGAGGCGGAACCAGCCGAGCGGCGTTGCGTTGTGACAGAGGAGGATGAGGTCGCCGACCGCCAGCGTGGGGAGGTACGCCGCGAGCGGCGAGACCGGCCTGCAGATGAGCCCCTCGTCACGGGCCAGCGCGAGCGTCTCATCGGCCGCGGCGCGCGCGCCCGTGGCCCAATAGACCCACGACGAGACGCGGAGGTCTTTCAGGCGAAGTCCGGCGCGGTCCCCCGCTGTCTTCAGTCGTTGGAGGGCGCGCTGAAATGTCGCCTTTTGGTCCTTTAATAAAGCGTTGTCCTCGTCCGGAGAAAGGAGCAGAGCCCGCAGCAGATTCTCGGAGTCCTCCACTCTCGTCTCGTTGATGAGCCACAGCACCCGGTCCACGACATCGTCGAAGCCCGTGCCCACAACTCCGCTCTCAATTCTGACGACGGTGCGCTCACCGACACCCAGCATACGGCCGAGATCTTCCTGGCTGATGCCGAGCAATATCCGAAGCTTGCGCAGGCTCTGAGCGCGGGTTGCGGAGGTCATGGCAGGATCATATATAAAGACAAATAGTCGTTAAATGTCGTCAGACTCAAGCGCGGCGAATCGTCAGGGGGAACATGAACGAAAGTTACGTCGGAGACGTGGGGGACTTCTCGAAGTTCGCGTTGTTGCGCCGGTTGTCTGCCTGTGCGGGGCAGGCCGGTCTTCACGCCAAGACGGCGGTCCTGTGGTGGGCGACGCGAGTCGGCGGCGGCAAAGGTCGCGACGGGCGACACACAGGGTACGTCGACTGCCCGCTGTTCCAGCGAGCAGATCCCGGGTTGGTGGAAGCGTTGCGCGCGGTGCAGGCCGCGCGCTCGTTGGCGTCGCTTGAGGCGGCGTCGTTGCTGAAGAACGTGTGCTTTCACAGGGAGTTCATCGACGGCGCCGAGCCGAGGTCCGCGCGCGAGCGGCCGGCGTGTCGGAAGGTCTGGTTGGAGGGAGCCCGTCGCAGCGCGTCCGGCGCGCAGTTCGTCTTCTTCGACCCGGACAACGGGCTGGCGTCGTGCAGCGTGACCCGCAGTCAGCAACGCGCGAAGAAGTCGGTGTTCGCCGATGAGATGGGGAGGGTCGCTGAGGCGTCACAGACCGTCATTCTCTACCACCACGCGACGCGTCGACCAGTCGCCGAAGAGGTGGCGTGGTTGCGCGAGCAGGTCTCTCGTGCGCTCCCCGAACATGGTGCGCCGCGCGTGTGGCGCGCTCCGCGTTGGTCTCCCCGCTACTACGTGGTGGCTCCAGCATCTGACCATGCATCCGTCGTCGACGCCGTGGCCGAGACGTTTCGAAGACATGAATGGTCGCGCATTCTGGAGGAGATGGCATGACAGCGAGAGCGTTCGATTCAACACAGCTCACAGAGCTGCTTGATGCGTTGCATGGGACCACCTGCCTGCCAGGCGTGCGGTGCCCGAGGTGTCGTTGGCGACCTCGCAGAGATTCTCGTTGGTGTTGTGGCTCGGCCGTCGGGTGCGGTCACTCCTGGAACACGTTTGAGACGCGGGGGCGCTGTCCGAAGTGCCAGCGGCAGTGGCGGCTCACGCAGTGTCTCTCGTGTCATGCCTGGCCGGTTCATGAGGACTGGTACGAGCGAGACGAGGAGCGCTCGTGATGAAGCGATGTCCGAGTATATGTGGTTTTCTGAAGTGGTTTGTCTGTTCATAACAGCCTGAAAGTGAGCGACTGTTCTTCGGGCTAGCTGGTGGTTTTCGTGTCGTGACTGCTTCATGGAGAGTGCACATGTTTAAACTGGAAATAGACGAGGCCTATTGGGGCCATTTCGAGACGGTCGGAGCGGCCATGGTCGAGGTCGAGCGCTGGGCGAGACCGTTTCATCGGCGATGGGTGATCGTCGACGGACATGGAAGAGTCTGCGCTCAGGGCTGAGGCGCAGCATCGTTGTTCTGAAGAAATGAGCCCGAATTCCGCGGGCTACACTTGATGCAAGGAGCTAGAAATGAGAACGATTAATGACTGGAGCGAACTGCAGGGCGTTGTTCAGGGACTGGACTCCCGAACGCAAGTAACTGTCGTACGGGATTTTCTTCGTGCGAATGAACTCCGTATGACCGGGCGGATTACTGCCCGACTCTTTCGCATCACGCCTGGAATTTCCGGTTGGGAAAAGCAGGTTCGCTCGATGTGTGAAAAATTCAACATGGTTGATTTGGTCGAATTCGGGGAAGTCGCGTCGTCTCAAAGTTCACTGAACGAAGTTGTTGGATTGCTGTGTCGATACAAAAGGAGGGCGACGTATGGCGCGGTCGCGGGCTATCTCGGCTTCACGGAGCCGTTTGCTGCGAGAGGTCTGATGATGGGTCGTCCAAAGTGCCAGCGCGATTCCTGGGTGGTCGCGAAGGACACGGGACTTCCGTCAGGATACTCCAGAGACGACATGGCCGTGGGGCTGGAAGATAGTGGTCCGGTGCTCAGCTCTAACAGGGTGTTGAGAAGTGAGGTGTGAGCGGGCGAAGTGTCTGCACAGACCTC
>CALNBU010000270.1 GCA_937875615.1 uncultured Archangium sp. | reverse complement strand
GCACGGCCAGCGGAGGCGCAAGCTGCGCTCAGGCCAGCGGCAACGGCTCCATCGTGCAGCTCAAGGACGTGGCGCGCGTCGAGCTCGGCTCGGAGGATGAGGCCCAGCTGTTGCTCTTCAACGGCCGCGAGACTGCGGGCCTGGGCATCACCCAGCTCCCCAGCGCCAACGGCCTCGACGTGGCCCGGCGGGTGCGCGCGGAGATGGAGCGGCTCTCGAAGCAGTTCCCCCGGGGGCTCCGCTACGAGGTGGCCTTCGACAGCACCAGCGCGGTGGAGCAGTCCATCGACGAGGTGTTGAAGACGCTGGTGGAGGCCATGGTGCTGGTGGTGCTGGTCATCCTGATCTTCCTCCAGGGCTGGCGGGCCACGCTCATCCCGGCCATCACCATCCCCGTGTCCCTGGTGGGCACCTTCATCTTCGTGAAGCTGATGGGCTTCTCCATCAACACCCTGACCCTGTTCGGGCTCACCCTGGCCACCGGCCTGGTGGTCGACGACGCCATCGTGGTCATCGAGAACATCGCCCGGCACCTCGAGGAAGATCGCACCCTGACGCCGTTTCAGGCCGCGGTGGTGGGCATGCAGGAGGTCTTCGCGCCGGTCATCGCCATCTCGCTGGTGCTGGTGGCGGTCTTCGTGCCGGTCAGCTTCTTCCCCGGGAGCACGGGCATCATCTACCAACAGTTCGCGCTCACCATCGCCTTCTCGGTGGCCATCTCCACCTTCGTGTCCATCTCGTTGACGCCGGCCCTGTCGGCGCTCCTGTTGCGCCACGTCTCGGGAGAGAAGTGGGTGGGCTACCGCTGGGTCGACCGCGGCCTCGACGCGCTCACGCGCGGCTACACCCGGGCGCTGGCCGGGGTGTTGAAGCGGCCGTTGCCGGGGCTGCTGGTCTTCGCGGCGCTGTTGGTGGCCACCTGGCAGCTCATGGTGCGGGTGCCCACCGGCTTCGTGCCCGACGAAGACCAGGGGTGGTTCATCGTGGTGGTGAACGGCCCCGACGGCGCGGCGCTGCAGCGCACGCACCGGGTGCTGACGCAGGTCGACCAGATCCTCCGTGAGCAGCCCGAGGTGCGCGGCGCGTTCGCGGTGGGCGGCTTCTCCTTCGGCGGCAGCGGACCCAACCGCGGCATCCTCTTCGTCAACATGACCGACTGGTCGCTGCGCAAGGGCGACGCCCACACCGTCGGCGCGGTGCTGGAGCGCATCGCGGGGCCGCTGGGGGCCATCTCCGACGCGGAGGTGATGGCGTTCCCTCCGCCGCCTGTGGAGGGCGTGGGCAGCCTGGGCGGCTTCTCGATGCAGCTGCAGGACCGCTCGCTGCAGGCCACGCTGCCGCAGCTGTCGGACGCGGTGCGGGCGCTGAGCGAGCGGGCCAGCGCCGAGCCCGCCATCGCAGGGGTGTTCAGCAGCTTCACCGCCGATGACCCGCAGCTGCGCATCGAGCTCGACCGCGACAAGGCCCGGGCGCTGGGCGTGGGGGTGAACCAGGTCTTCGGCACGCTGCAGACCGCGCTCGGCTCGGCCTACGTCAACGACTTCGACTTCGCCAACCGCTCCTACCGCGTCTACGTGCAGGCCGAGGCCGCGCACCGCGACGAGCCCGGCGCCACCGAGCCGTTCACCTCCACCGCGCGGAAGAGGTTAACGGCTCGGTGGCGCCGCGCGCTCTACGTGCGCTCGGGCGCCGGGGCCATGGTCCCGCTCGACAGCCTGCTGACGGTGACGCCCACCGCCTCGGCGCAGGTGGTGAACCACTTCAACCTCTTCCGCGCGGTGGAGGTGAACGGCTCGGTGGCGCCGGGGCACAGCTCCGGACAGGCGCTGGAGGCGATGACCCGGGTGGCGCGCGCGGCCATGCCCTCCGGCTTCGACTTCGAGTGGTCCGGCCTCTCGGCCGAGGAGCTGGAGTCGGGCGGGCAGACGTACCGCATCTTCCTGCTGGGCCTGCTCTTCGTGTTCCTGGTGCTGGCGGCGCAGTACGAGAGCTTCACGCTGCCCTTCGTGGTGGTGCTCTCGGTGCCGCTGGCGCTGCTGGGCGCGCTGGGGTTGCAGAGCCTCCGCGGGCTGGCCAACGACGTCTTCTGTCAGGTGGGCATGGTGATGCTGGTGGGCCTCTCGAGCAAGAACGCCATCCTCATCGTGGAGCTGGCGCGGCGGCTGCGGGAAGAGGGGCAGAGCGCGGTGGAGGCGGCGGCGAAGGCCTGCGAGCTGCGGCTGCGGCCCATCTTGATGACCTCCATCGCCTTCCTGCTGGGCGTGGTGCCGTTGACGCTGTCGACGGGCGCGGGCGCCGCCGCGCGCCGCTCGCTGGGCACCGCGGTGTTCGGCGGCATGGCGCTGTCCACGGTGCTGACGCTGTTCTTCACGCCGCTGCTGTTCGTGCTGCTCGACCGCCTGTTGCTGCGGCGGGCACCTCCCGCCGCGCAGTAGCCGCAGGACTCAGGCGTCGGGCGCGGGGGCCTTCTGGCCCTTCACCCGCTCTTTGAGCTCGATGAGCGCGGGGAAGAGGATGGTGGTGCCGATGAAGGTGCAGACCACGCCGACGATGGCCAGCAACCCGATGCTGCGGATGCCGCCGTGGCGGGCGATGAGCATCGAGGCGTAGCCGGCGGCGTTGGAGCAGGTGGCCACCACCGCGGTGACGCCGGTGTGCCGCATGATGCGCCACATCGAGCCGGGGCCGTCTTCCTTGTAGCGGTGGAAGAGGTGCACGGAGTTGTCGACGGCGATGGCCAGCAGGTTGGGCAGCACCACCACGTTGAGGAAGTTGAGCGAGAGGCCGCCCAGCCACATCGCGCCGGGCAACAGCGCCATGCCCGCGAAGAGCGGGCCGGTCACCATCAACGTGTGGCTGAACTTCTTGAGCGCGATCCAGATGACGACGAACACCACCAGCGTCGCCAGCAGCATGATGAGCGGGCCGTCTTTGCGGATGAGCCCGAAGACCTTCGCCGCCAGCCGGTTGGCGTCGAGGATCGGCGCGTGCAGGCCCTGGGCGCGGGCGCTGGCGCTGATGGTGGTCAGCTCCTGCGCCCAGTCTTCCAGCCGGGAGATGTCGGTGAGCGCGTTGCGCGGGAAGAGGAGCACGAAGGTGCCCTGCTTGTCGAAGGGCTCGAAGCGCCGGCGGAACTCGGTGGGCAGCTCGTCGAGCGTCCAGGGCTTCACCGCGGTCATGTCGATGAAGCGCTGAACGCGCTCGTCGTCCTTCGCGAGGTTGGGGAGCTTCTGCAGCGTCTCGCGGAGCTGCGCGATGAGCGCGAGCCGCCGCTCGGTGTCGAAGGGGAGGAAGTCGTTGAGCGAGGCGATTTCCGAGATGGAGCTGTTGCTCCCCGGGGCGTCGCGGAGGTCGCGCGCCAGCCTGGCCACGTCGCGCGCGTGCTCCAGCGAGTCGACCCAGGCCACCGCGGGGATCATCATGATGCCCATCTGCGCGGTGATGTGCCGCTCGAGGTCGGCGGCGGCGGAGTCGCCGGTGAGCTTGAGGAGGTTGGTCTCGAAGCCCACCTTGCTGGTCTGGGAGAGCGAGCCCGCCACCGCGAGGGCGATGAGCGCCACCACCGCGCCCAGCACGCCGGTCGAGGGGCGGAAGCGCTCCGGCTGCTCCACGTGCGGCTGCACCGGCTGGGGCTTGCGCAGGGCGAAGCGCTCGGAGAGGAACAGCAGGGCCGGGCTGAAGGCGTAGGTGAAGATGACGGTGACCATCACCCCGAAGGCGGCGATCTGCCCGAACTGCTTGAAGGCCTCGAACTCGGCGAAGATGAGGACGATGAACGCCGCGGCGTTGGTCACCGACGAGGACACCGCGCCGCCGAAGGTGCCGTGCAGCGTCTCGCGCATCGCCTCTTCCGGCTCCAGCCTCGCCCGCTCTTCCCAGTAGCGGCGCGCGAGGTGCAGGCCGTACTCGATGCCCAGCCCGATGAGGATGGCGGCGAGGGGCGCGGTGACGGGGTTGAGGTGCCCGACCCGCGCCCAGGTGAAGGCGTAGGTGGTGAGGATGCCGATGCCCACCGGCACGCCGACCACCGCCAGGATGGCGAGGCGCCGCGCGATGAGCAGCAGGATGACCAGCATGATGCCCGACGCCAGGGCCACCGAGCGCGCGATGTCGGACTGCATGAGATCATCGTCGGCCACCCGCACCACGTAGGCGCCGGTGAGGTCGGTCTTGAGCGCGGGGAACCTCGCGTCGCGGATGGGCGCGAGGGTCTGGTTCACCTTGGCGATGAGCTTGCGGTTGAAGTCGAGGTCGGCCGGCGTGGAGGTGGGCTTCACCAGCATGTACAGCTCGTCGCCGTTCTTCGACTCCAGGTAGTCACCCTGGGTGTGGCTGGGGGCGTACTTCTTCTCGATGGCCTGGAAGTCGAGCGGCCGGTCTTCTTCGTCGTCGAGGTCGACGAACAGCGGGTTGGCGGCCTTCTTCTCGTAGTCGATGCGCGCCGAGATGTCGGCCACCAGGCCCTCGAGCTTCGGCGTCTCCAGCAGCAACAACGCGCGCTGCGCCACGAAGCCGGTGTCGAAGTGCCACTCCACGAAGCGCACCACGTCGGTGTGCTGCTCGATGGCGGCGGAGGCCTCCCTGGCGAAGGCGCGGCGCTCGTCGCGGGAGCCGCCCAGCACCTGCACCATGAGGTAGCCGGTGCCGCCCGCGCGGTCCTCGATCTCGTGGAGATCCTTCACCTCGGGCGTGTCGTCCGGGAGCAGCTCCGTGAAGTCTCCACGGAACCCCAGCCACGCCTGGGGGATGGCGGCCAACACCGCGAGCACCGCGGCCACGGCCAGCACGCGCCACGGGTGGTGGAGCGACAGAGACAGCAGGAGATCGAGCTTCGACTTCATTGGCGAGCCGCTGGCGCGTAGCCGGTAACCCTGCCCACCGCAATCTCAGAGCGTGAGCCCGGCGGGCAGCGAGTCGCCCAGGGCCCGGGCCTCGTCGGCCGCGGAGAGCTGCACCACCTCGGCCACCAGCGCGCGCCAGGTGTCGCTTTCACCCGTCAGCGCCGCCAGCACCCGCTCGCGGACCTCGTCGCCCACGTCGCGGCTGCGGTCGCCCGTGCGCCGGGCCAGCTGCGTGAGCGCGAAGCGCGCCCCGTCGTGCTGTCGGGGGTCGAGCTGGAGCAGCACGTCTATCCACTCCGTGGCCAGCTCTGGTGGCACCACGCGGTGAGCGGCGCCGTAGATGGGCAGCCGCGCCCCGAGGCGGCCCAGGGCCCACGCCCAGGGGCCACCGCTGGTGTCCTTCGCGCGCAACCGCGAGACCACCCAGGCGCCGAGCTCGGCCTTGTCTTCGGGGAGCAGCAGCTCCAGCGAGGCCGCGCAGCGCACCATCTCGTCGAGGCCCTGGGGCACCACCCCCTTGAGCTTCGCGCCGCCCGCTGGCGCGTCGAGCGGCACCTTCCGGGACAGCACCGGCTGGAGCACCTTCCAGATGGCCAGCTGCGCCGCCTCCGGCAGGCCGCCGGCCACGCGGCGCCACAGCACCCAGAACTCCAGCCAGATGGGCTGCTCGCCGTGGTGGGTCACCAGCTCGCGGAAGATGGAGAAGGTCTGCTCCACCCGCCAGTCGTCGAGCGGATACCCGGCGCCCGGGCGCAGCGTGTAGCCCAGCAGCTGGTACATCACCTTCTCGTGGTCCGGCGAGCGGCGGCGCTTGCTGACGCCCGCCCAGAGCGGGGTCCAGAGCTCGCGCAGCACCGGCAGGCTCCAGCCTTCGCGCGGCCCCAGCAGCTTCTCGAGGGTGCGGAAGAGGTTCTTCACGTCGCGGGGCTGCACCGGCAGGGGGCGGGTCCCGAAGACGCGCTCCACCTCGACGCCGGCCTCGGAGAAGCGCGCGGGCATGGACTCGGTCACCGTCAGTCGGGTGCGGGGCGCGCCGCGGAGCGCGAACTCCAGCCGCCAGCGCTGCTCGCCCGCCACGCAGGACAGCGCGAGCGTGCCCACCTCGGTCAGGGTGCACACCAGGTGCACCTGCACGGTGGTCCCCTTGTTGCCGGAGAGGATGGTGTGGATGGGCGGCAGCGGGGTGAAGCGCTCGGTCAGCGTCACCACCTCGCCCGGGCGGTCGAGGCGGTCCGCGGTGGTGGAGAAGAGCTGCACCTGCACTGGCTTCCCCAGGGTCAGGGTGAAGGCGCGGTCCTGCAGGGTCACCGTCTCGCCTTCTTCGAGGCCGCGTGGAATCAGGCACACCGCCTGGTCGCCGCCCACGCCCACGTAGAAGGCCCGGGGGGCGCCGCCGCCGATCTTCTTCCCCAGCGCCTTGCGGGCCAGCCCGGAGTAGGCCGCGCCGCGCGCCACCGCGAGGTCGAGCGATTCGTGCGGGAGCAGGGGAATCTTCGGCTGCTGAGGCCACAACCCCGAGACCGAGTCGACCAGCGCCGCCGTCAGCGCCGGCGAGTTGAAGACCCCGCCGTTGAGCAGGATGGCGTCCGGGCGGGCCAGCGCCGCGGTCTCGGAGTGCTGGCGCAGGAAGGCCACCACGTGCCGGGTGATGGCGGCGTCGCTGGCGTAGGGCAGGCCCAGCTCCACCACCGCGCCGCGCTTCGGCGTGAGGGGCAGCGAGCCCGCATCGACGGTGGGGAAGAAGCCGCGCGCCGTCACCGC
>CALNBU010000269.1 GCA_937875615.1 uncultured Archangium sp. | reverse complement strand
AGCAATGCCAGAACCTGGTCACGGTGACCGTCGGCACGCCCACCGCGGCGGTGCCCGCGCCCGTCGCCGCGGTGTCGGCGCCCCCGCCGCCTGCGCCGTCGCCCGAGTGGTTCGCGATGTTGGCGGGCAAGCAGCACGGCCCCTTCGACCTCGACGAGCTGCGCCGGCGCGCCGCAGGCCAGGAGGTGACGCCGCGCACCTACCTCTGGCGCGCGGGGATGGCCGACTGGAAGCGGGCGCAGGAGGTGACGGAGGTCTCCGGGCTCTTCGCGGCACCACCGCCGCCGCCGCCCGCCGCTTTCAAGGACGTGGCCGTCGCGCCCGAAGCGCCCGCGCCAGAGGTGGTGAAGTCTGGCGCCGACAGCGGAGTGGGCGCGGTGGCCGGCGGTCACGCGCTCTTCGGCGACGACGCCGAGCGCAGGCCGCAGGTCGGTGGCGCCGCCGCGGAGGACCCCTTCGCCGCCCTGGGCCCCGCCGCCGAGGCGCCGCCCGCCTCGGAGTCGACCGCCTTCTTCATCGCCAAATCGGGCGTGAAGAAGCGCAACCCGCCCTGGAAGGTGGCGCTCTTCGTGGTGGGCATCGTGGGGTTCCCGCTGCTGCTGGTGTTCTTGTTGAGCAGCTTCAAGCTGGTGGAGCTGCCGACCGTGACGCGCACCAACGAGCAGGGCGAACAGGTGGAAGAGAGCTTCTTCTCGGCGGGCGGCGCGGCCGGACTGCGGGACCTGCTGACCGGCGAGGGCCGCAAGAAGCCGGAGGCGGCGCAGGGGGGCCGGAAGGTGGCGGGTGCGGGCAAGGCGCCGCCGCCCGAGGTGGTGGTGCCCAGGAAGCAGGACCCCAACCTCGCCGCCTTCTACGAGCAGAACGACCTCAAGACCGCCGGCCCGAAGGTGCGAAAGACGGGCGAGGAGACCGGCGGCGCGCAGGTCAACACCGCCGGCCTCTCGGACCAGGCGGTGTCCAAGGTGGTGGCGGACAAGGCGAAGGCCTTCGAGACGTGCATCGACAATGCCCTGCGCCGCAACCCCAACCTCGCGGTGGGGAACATCACCATGGTGCTGACGGTGGGGCCGTCGGGCGCGGTGAAGAGCGCGGGCGTCGAGCCGAAGAAGCACGAGACCTCGGAGTGGGCCCAGTGCATGACCAGCACGGCGCGGCGCATCGTCTTCCCCGGCAGCGACGGCGAGACCGAGGTGCAGCTGCCCTTCAAGGTGGGCGTGGCCGTCAGCCCCTGAAAAGCGGCGGCCGGCGGTCGCGCGCGTGCTAACTGGAGCCTTCGTATGTACCTGGGTCGAGTCGTAGGAACCGTCGTCGCTACCCGCCGGGTGGAGGGCCTCGAAGGGGCGCGCTTCCTCCTGGTGCAGCCGCTCGACCACGCCCACCGCTCTACGGGGCCGGCGGAGGTGGCGGTCGACCGGGTGTCGGCCAGCCCGGGCACGCTGGTGTTGCTCGAAGGTTCCCGCGAGGCGGCGCTGGCCTGTGAGCCCACCTTCGTGCCGGTCGACGCCGCCATCGTGGGCCTGGTCGACGAGGTCGACGTATGAACCTCTGCCGTGTGCTGGGCACCGTGGTGGCCACCGAGAAGCTGCCCATCTTTGAGGGGCGGAAGCTGCTGGTGGTGCAGCCGCTCGACGAGCTTCAACAGCCGCAGGGGAAGTCCTACGTGGCCATCGACCACACCTCCTGCGCGGGAAAAGGTGACGTGGTGCTGGTGATGAACGAGGGCGGCGGGGTGCGCATGACGCTCAAGGAGCCTGCCGCGCCCATCCGCTCCCTGATTGTCGGCGTGGTCGACGCCGTCGACGTGGGCTGAAGACGCCATGCCCTTCGCGCCGCTGCCGAAGCTCCGGGCCGAAGTGGTGGCGCTCTCGCGCCGCCTGCACGCCAACGGTTGGGTCGCCAACCACGACGGGAACCTCTCGGTGCGCCTGCGCGGCGAGCGGCTGCTGATGACGCCGACCGCGTACTCCAAGGCCGACGTCGACGACGCCTCGCTCATCATCACCGACATGCAGGGGCGGGTGCTCGAGGGGCGCAAGAAGCCCTTCTCGGAGCTGGAGCTGCACCTCGCGGCCTACCGCGCTCGGCCGGAGGTCGACGTGGTGCTGCACGCGCACCCGCCGGTGGCCACCGCCTTCGGGTTGACGGGGCAGGCGCTGGCGCCCATCGCCATGCCAGAGGTGCTGGTGTCCCTGGGCGACTCCATCCCCACCGTGCCGCGGGCCATGCCGCGCACGCCCGAGGCGGTGAAGGGCGTCGAGGCGGCCTCCGCGAAGGTCGACGCCATGCTGCTGTCCGGCAACGGCGCGCTCACGCTGGGCCCCGACCTCACCCTCGCGCTGCTACGCATGGAGCTGGTCGAGCACTACGCAAAGATTCTCCTCGCCGCGCGGCAGCTGGGGCCGGTCGAGCCGCTGGCGCCGGCCGAGGTGACGAAGTTACTGGAAGCGCGGAAGAAGGCGGGCCTCGGGCCCCGACCCCCGCAGGGCTGAGCAGGAGCACGTCGCATGCCGTGGTGGAGAGAGAAGCTGGCCGGCGTCGGGATCTCCGGACTGTGGGCCGACAGCGCGGTGGTGTTGGCGCTGGTGGTGGTCTCGCTGGTGGTGCACTTCACCCTGGGCCGCGCGCTGCTGCTGCTGATTCAGCGGGTGGCGAAGCACACCCGCGGCGGTTGGGACGACGAGCTGCTCGCGCACCGCGTCTTCCACCGGCTGCTGCGCATCCTGCCGTGCTGGGTGGTCTTCGTGGGGCTGGAGCTCCTCCCCGGGTTGCACCCGGTGCTGGTCATCACCCTCGAGCGGAGCGCCGCCATCACCGCGCTCTTCTTCGGCACGCGCGCGCTCAACTCCTTCCTCGACGCGGTGAACGGCATGTACCAGCGGCGCCCGGAGGCCTCGGCGCGCCCCATCAAGGGCTACGTGCAGGTGGTGCAGCTGGTGCTGTGGCTGGGCGCCATCGTGGTGGGCGTGGCCACCGCGGCCGACAAGAGCCCGCTGCTCTTCCTCTCGGGGCTGGGCGCGATGACCGCGGTGCTGCTGCTGGTCTTCAAGGACACCCTGCTGGGCCTGGTGGCGTCGGTGCAGCTGGCCAGCAACGACATGGTGCGCGTCGGCGACTGGATCGACATGCCGTCGAACGCCGCCGACGGCTCGGTCATCGACATCGCGCTGCACACGGTGAAGGTGCGCAACTGGGACAACACCATCACCACGGTGCCCACCTGGTCGCTCATCTCCGCGGGCTTCAAGAACTGGCGCGGCATGTTCGACAGCGGCGGCCGGCGCATCAAGCGCGCGGTGGTCATCGAGCACACCTCCATTCGTCATCTGAGCGACGAGGAGATTGTGCAGCTGCGCGGCGTCTCGCTCCTCACCGGCTACCTCGAAGAGAAGCAGCGGCTGCTGCGGGAGCTCAACACCGGGGTGCCGGGAGAGGCCAAGCAGGTGGTGACCAACCTTCGGCGGTTGACCAACATCGGCACCTTCCGCGCGTACCTGCAGGCCTGGCTCGACGCACACCCGCGCGTGCACCGCGGCATGTTCTGCATGGTGCGTCAGCTGCCGCCCACCACCGAGGGGCTGCCGCTCGAAATCTACTGCTTCACCAACACCGTGAAGTGGGTGGAGTACGAGGGCATCCAGGCCGACGTCTTCGACCACGTGCTGGCGGTGGCGGGGGAGTTCGGCCTGCGCGTGTACCAGGCGCCGTCAGCCATCGACCTGCGCTCGCTGGGGCCGCGGGGGCCTGGCGAAGCGCCCTGACGAGCAACCGGCAGAAACAGAAGGGTGCAATTCGTCCTTCCAGTGGCGGGAGACACCCCCCCGCACACGCCTGAAAGTTCCTGGGAGTATCCGTTTCGACCTGCTGCCCGTCAGGGGCTTCAGGCACCAGAACTCCCGGCCGGAAATTCTATTTCCGGAGAATTCAGGTGAGCGCCAGCGGGGGCCTGGCCTCGCCGGTGAAGGTCCGCAGGGTCAGGTACTCCTGCCAGGTGCACTGCACCGTCAGCTCGTCGCCGGCCTGGAGCCGGGTGTTGCCACGCGGGTGCAGGGTGTCGCTCCCGTCGCGCTTCATCGAGAGCGTGAGGCCGCCGAAGCGGTCGCGCAGCGCGGAGAGGTCGAGGGTGAGCAGCGCGTCGCCCACCACGAAGCGGCTCACCACCAGCAGGTGCGGCCCGATGTGGAAGCTGTGGAGGATGCGCGGGTCGAGGGCCGAGAGCGCGAAGGCGGGCGCGGCGAGGCCCGAGGTGGAGTGGGCCTCGGCGTGGAAGTTCTCGCGCACGCGCAGCACCAGGTCGTCGTCGAAGAGCCGCACCACCACGCGCACCTCGGGGTTCAGCTTGCGGGCGTCGAGGGCCACGTTGATGTTCGCGAGGTCATCGTCGGTGGCGCACACGATGGCCGAGGCGTGGGCCACGTTGACGCGGTGGAGGCTGCCGGGAGAGCGGATGTCGTCGGTCAGCACCGCCACCCCTTCGTCGCGCAGCACCTGGGCGAAGGGCGCGTCGGCCCGCTTCTCGATGACCACCACGTCGTGGCCGAGGCGGCGGAGCTCCTGCACCACCCGCACCCCGACGCGGCCCGCGCCGCACACCACCACGTGGCCTCTCAGACTCTCGGCAAGCACTTCAATCCACTCCTTGTCTCCGTGGCGACGGGCGTTGAAGAAGTACGAGAACCGCACCACGCCCTCCACGATGATGGCCAGCCCCAGCGGCGGAATCAGCAGGTTGAGCGACTCCAGCAGCCAGTCGTCGACGTAGTCGAGCGACGGCTGGCCGAAGAGCAGGAAGTACACGTGGTGCAGCGCGCGGCCGAAGCTGGGCTTGGTGGGGTAGCGCGCGACGAAGAACAGCGGGAGCACGCCGAACCACAGCACCGCCAGCACCAGCGTGACGCGGAAGCGGCCCGCCAGGGCCCGGGCGTAGCGGGCGCTCTTCAGCAAGCGATCCCGGGTGCTCATGGGACCGACAGCCCGCTCCCGGTCTCTCTCGCCCGGCGGCGCTCGACCAGCCACACCAGCACCACGCCCAGCTCGTAGCAGAGCAGCATCGGCACGCTCATCAAGGCGAGGTTCACCGGGTCGCCGGTGGGGGTGATGACCGCGGCCACGATGAGGCACACCACCAGCGCGTGCCGCTGATACTTGAAGAGGAACTTCGACGACACCAGCCCGGCGAGGCCCAGCAACGCCATCACCAGCGGGAGCTGGAAGATGATGCCGAAGGCCAGCTCCAGCACCAGCACCAGGGTGAGCTGCTCGTTCATCGAGAGCATGGGGCGGGTCCAGTTGAGGCTCTCGGTGTGCGCCTGGCCGACGCCCAGCAGGCGCTCCAGCTCCCACAGCGCGCCCACCTCGGCGCCACGTCCGGGGACGGCGTCGACCAGCATGCGGGCCGCCTCGTCGAGCAGCCGGCTGGCGGCGCCGAAGTCACTGGTCCCCCAGGCCTTCACCGCCTCGGCGCGCTTGTCGTTGACGTTCAGCAGGGTAGCGGCCGGCGCGCCGCGCGCGTCGTGCAGCGCGTCGATGATGCGGCCGAGGCCCACCAGCCGGGCGCGCACGTCGACGTCGTGCTTGGGCAGCAGGGTCAGCTCCAGCCCGAAGCGGCTCTCGGTGGTCTGGCCTTCGCCGGGGGCCTGCAGCTCGCCGGAGGCCAGCTTCGCCCACATCGCGGCGCGCTCGAAGTCGCCCAGGCGGAGCGCGCGCACCGCGTCTTCTTCGTGGAGGCGCGCCACGGCCAGGCGTTGGCTGGAGGCGGCGGTTTCTTCCTTCTGGAGGAGGAAGGTGAACATCTGCGGCAACAGCACGAGGTAGCAGAACAACGCGCCGGCCACGAAGGCCAGGGTGCCGAAGAAGATGAAGGGCGCGGCCAGCTTCCGCTCGGTGTCGTACAGCCCCGGGGCCACGAAGCCCCACACCTGCCACAGCAGCACCGGGGTGGAGAGGAAGATGCCCGAGTAGAGGCCGAGCTTCATCAGCACGTTCAGCTCTTCGATGGCCGAGGTGTAGATGAGCGAGCTGGCGTCGGGGGGCAGCGCCAGCAGCACCGGGCGCATCAGCAGCCCGTAGATTTCACGGGAGAACATCAACGACAGCACGCCCAGCACCAGCACCGCGATGGTGACGCGCAGCAGCCGGGTGCGGAGCTCTCCCAGGTGCTCCATCAGGCTCATGCGGAACTCGTCGGGCGCCGTGTCAGCCATGCTTCGTGTCCGGCGTGGCGGGCGCTTCGGCCTGCGTGGCGTCGGCGGGCGTCACCTCGGCGGGCGCGACGGCCTCCGGCGCGGTGGGCACCGTCTCG
>CALNBU010000268.1 GCA_937875615.1 uncultured Archangium sp. | reverse complement strand
GGGCAGGCGGCGGCCGCGGCGGCGGCCCAGGTGGTGTGCCCGCGTTCGGTGGTCTCTCCCGGCCTCATCAACGCGCACGACCACATCAGCTTCCAGGCGAACCCGGCGATGACCACCACCGAGCGCTACGAGCACCGCCACGACTGGCGCGTGGGCAACGATGGCCACACCCGCGTCAACAACGGCGGCAACGCGACCAACCTGCAGATGCGCTGGGCCGAGGTGCGGCAGATCATGGCCGGCACCACCTCCATCGTGGGCGCCACCTACAACGCCGGCAACGCCGGCCTGATGCGCAACCTCGACACCACGCCCACGGGGCAGCTGGGCAACCTCACGGGCTCCAGCGGCATCGACTCCGACACCTTCCCGCTCAACGACAACTCCGGGCTGGAGCTGACGTCTGGCTGTAACTACCCGGCGCTCCCGCTGACCGTCCCGACGGCCGCGGGCACCGCGTACATCCCGCACGTGGCGGAGGGCATCGAGGCCTCGGCGCACAACGAGTTCGTCTGCCTGACCCAGAACAACGGCGTGGGCGTGTTGTCGCCGCGCACCGGCTTCGTGCACGGCATCGGCCTCAAGGCGCACGACATCGCGCTGATGTCGTCGACCGGGAGCTCCCTGGTCTGGAGCCCGCGCTCCAACGTCTCGCTGTACGGCGACACCGCGTCCATCAACCTCTACAAGAGCCTGGGCGTGAACATCGCGCTGGGCACCGACTGGACCATCTCCGGTTCCATGAACATCCTCCGCGAGCTGCAGTGCGCGGAGGGCCTCAACGCCAACTACTTCGGCAACAAGCTGAGCGACGAGGACCTCTGGAAGATGGTGACGGCCAACGGGGCCGCTGCCACCGCGACCACGCAGCACATCGGGCGGCTCCTGCCCGGGCGCCTGGCGGACATCGCCATCTTCAAGCGCCAGGGCAGCAACTTCTTCCGCTCCATCATCGACGCCCAGCCGGAGGACGTGGTGCTGACGATGCGCGGCGGCCGCTTCATGTACGGCGACGCCAACGTCATCGCGCAGTCCGGCACGGCGAGCTGCGACGCCATCTCGGTCTGTGGCGCGCAGAAGTCGGTGTGCATCACCGGCGACGTCTCGGTGCTGACCGGCGCCAACGCCGGCACCTCGCTGGCGCTGCTCCAGCAGGGCAACACCACCACCTACCCGCTGTTCTTCTGCGGCGTGACGCCCACCAACGAGCCCACCTGCGTGCCGGAGCGTCCGGTGACCACGCTCGGGCCCGGCACCAACAGCCACAACGGTTCGACCCTCTATTCGTCGGCCTCCACCGACACCGACAAGGACGGCATCCCTGACGCGATGGACAACTGCCCCGGCGTGTTCAACCCGGTGCGCCCCATGGACAACGGCGTCCAGCCCGACGTCGACAACGATGGCGTCGGTGACGTGTGCGATGTCTGCCCGCTCAACCCCGGCAGCACCTGCGCGCCCTTCGACCCCAACGACCGTGACAGCGACCTCGTGCCGAACGCCACGGACAACTGCCCGAACCACTACAATCCGATGCAGGAGGACGTCGACGGCGATGGGAAGGGCGACGTGTGCGACCCCTGTCCGACGCTGCCCAACCCCGGCGCGCAGGCCTGCCCGGTCACCATCTACGACATCAAGCGCGGCGTGGCGCCGACCGGTACGCCGGTGGCGCTGCCCAACGTGCTGGTGACGGCCTCGGGGGCGGGTGGCTTCTACCTGCAGGTCTCGCCCAGCGACCCGGTCTATGACGGCGGCTCGTACTCCGGTCTCTTCGTGTACGCCCCCAGCAACGGGCTCGTCGCCGGCGACCGCGTCGACATCCCCTCTGGGACTCCGGCCAACTTCTTCGGTCAGCGGCAGCTGAGCAACGTCGGCGCCTTGGGCACCGACGGCGGCATGGTGCGCCTCTCGCAGGGCAACCCGCTGCCCGTCCCCGCCGTGATTCCCGCGTCGACCTGGAGCACCGCGGCCGCGGCCGAGCCGCTGGAGAGCGTGCTGGTTCGGGTGGCGGACGTCACGGTGCTCTCGCACAACCCCGACGCGGGTCCCGGCGACGCCAACCCGACCAACGAGTTCGTGGTGACGGGCGACCTCTACGTGAATGACTACCTCTACGCGGCCTCGCCGCTGCCGGTGGTCGGCACCTACTTCCAGTCGCTCACCGGCGTCTTCGAGTACCGCAACAACCGGTACAAGTTGAACGTGCGCGGGCCGTCGGACCTGGTCACCGGTCCGCCGACGCTCGCCGGCCTGACGCCGGCCACGGCCTTCCTCTTCGAGGGTGAGTCGCAGACCTTCCCGGAGCCGGTGCTGGTGCACCTCTCGGGGTTGGCGCAGGGCGACACGGCGGTGGTGGTGACCTCCTCCACGCCCGCGGTGCAGGTGGGCGACGGCGGCCTGGTCATCGTGCCCGACGGCCAGCAGCAGGCGGCGGTCCCTCTCACCGGTATGACCAGCACCAGCGGCAGCTTCATCACCTTGACCGCGCAGCTCGGCGCCGACAGCCGCACCGCGCAGCTCCGGGTCATCGGGCCGTCGGACCAGCCGCAGCTCTCGGGCATCTCGCCGGCGACGGCCACGGTCAACGTGGGTGGGTCGCAGAGCTTCACGCTGACGCTCGACGCGCCGGTGGCCATCGCCACCGACGTGACGCTGAGCCTGGTGCCCAACACCTTCGGCACGGCGCCGATGATGGTGACGGTGCCGCAGAACGCGCTCACGGTGTCCTTCACCGCGCAGATTGACGCGCAGGTGATGAACAACGCCACCGGCACGCTGACCGCGTCGCTCAACGGCTCGCAGGTCTCCTCGACGCTCACGGCCCGCACCGAGGTGCTGGCCACCGAGCTGTTCATCTCCGAGTACGGCGAGGCCGGCGTCGGCAACAACAAGTACGTGGAGGTCTTCAACGGGACCGGCGCGGCGGTGGACCTCACCGGCTACGTGTTGAAGAACAACGCCAACGGCAACCTCGCCGGTGCGAACCAGACCTACGCGCTCTCGGGGGTCATCAACCATGGCGAGGCGCTGGTGTTCTGCAACAGCTCGATCGACCTCTCGCTGCGGAACACCTGCGCCGGCCTCACCACCGCGCTGACGCACAACGGGAACGACGCCATCTCGCTCGAGCGCAACAGCACCACCATCGACGTGGTGGGCACCGTCGGCATGAACCCCGGCACCGGCTGGGCGGTGTGCGGCACCGCCAACGCCACCGTGGACCACGTGTTGCTCCGCAAGCCGCAGGTCACCTCGCCCACCACCGCGTGGGCCACCTCGGCTGGCACCAACCTGATGGACTGCCAGTGGGAGCTGCGGTCTGCGGCGACGCTGGCCGACGTCCAGAACAACAACACCATGGGTCAGCACACGCTCTCTCCGTGAGCGATGACGAGGGCGGCCGCCGCCTCCTCCCGCTGATGGGGGTGGCGGCGCTGTCTGTGGTGTTGGGCGTGGGCTGGTACTTTCATCAGCGCACGCAGCGGTCGGTGCAGGCCATGGCCGCCTTCTGCAGCGCCACGCACGGCGGCGAGCCCTGGGCGCATGCGCGGGCCCGCGCTCTCGAGCGCGACTACCAGCTGACGCTCCAGTCGGCCGCAGGGGTTCGCCCCGAGCAGTGGTTGGTGTGGGCGGAGTTCATGAGCCGCCGCGTCGGCTGCGCGGTGACGGTGGCCGACGGGCGGGTGGTGAAGGCGCGGTCAGCGGAGCTGCCGCGACAGCATTGAGCCTACGGGTGCGCGGGGAGCGGAGCGGGCGTCACCGCCTGGTGCGCCAGCGCCTCGGGGTGGGCCTTGAAGTGGGCGCGCACCGTCTGGGCCAGCGCGCCGCGCACCGCGTCGGTGATGTGGCCGTCGCCGGCGGCGTCGACCAGCGCGTGGACCAACGGCTGCAGCGGGGCCGGGGTGCGCGGCGCCCAGGAGGCCAGCAGCGACACGTCGATGTGTGAGGGCAGCGAGCCCATCACCCCGAGGTCATTCTGCTCGTGCGCCAGCAGGCCGGAGGTGGTGCCGCGGTCGAGCGTCAGCACCTGGAAGAAGTACAGCGTGTGGTACTGGCGCTGCGCGCGGCGCTCCTCGTCGGTGGCCTCGCCGGTGGGCGCCGCCTGCAGCAGCGCCGCGTAGGTGTCGATGGCGGCCTGACCGAAGGTGCGCGCGAGGCGCGCGTCGGCGTCGAAGTCCTCGCTGCCGTAGCCCTCCACGTAGAAGTGGGTGACGCCGCGGGTGCGCTCCAGCGCAGGAATGAAGAAGTACCGGTCTCCATCGGCCTGGGCGCGGTCGGCGAGGGCGGGCGCGGCGGCCCGCAAAGCCTGCGCGTAGCGCCGGGTTTGCGTGTCGTCGGGGAGCGAGGGGTTGAGGTCGGCCATCATCCGCCAGGAGGCGGGGCGGCCGTGGGGCTCGGTGCAGCTGACGTGGATGTGGACCGAGGGCGCGCGCGGGTGCGTGGGGTGGATGATGGTGGACAGCGCGGTGGCGCAGGCCAGCGCCCGCTGCGGGTCCGCCTCGTAGTGCACCTGCGAGACGTTGACCGAGGCGCGGTTGAAGCGCGCAGATTCCGCGCGCCCGAAGCGCAGGCCGCCGCCGTGGACGCCCGCGTCGCGCAGCCACTCCGCGGGGAGAAAGGGGCGCTCCAGCGCCTCGAGGTGCTTGACGAAGCGCTGCTGGAGGGAGGACACCACCTCCAGCGCGGCGCGGGATTGGGACGATTGGGCGGGGACGCGGCTCATTCCGCGCTACCGAAGCAATCCTTTGACCAACGCCTCGTTCATCGTCCGGGCGATGGGGCTGTAGGTCAGCGTCTCGCGGAACAGGTTGTGCTGCAGCACTACCCCGATGTTGCCGAAGATGAAGGTGTTGCCGATGGTGCGCGCGTCGACGTCGGTGCGGAACTCCCGCGTCGACTCCTGGCCCCGGCGGATGATGCGGGAGATGGTCTCGACGTAGAAGTCGAGGGCCTCGCGCAGCGCGTTGGCCACGTCGGCGGCGTTCTCCGCGGCCTCGGCGCCCACCATTCCATAGAAGATGCCGTGCTCGCGGTTGTCGCCCAGGTAGTTGGCCACCTGGTCGCACACCGCCAGGAGCTGCTCCCGGGCCGTCATGTGCTTGGCCTGCCGCACCACCGGCTCGAAGCTCTTGAGGAAGCGGCCGTTCAGCTCCTCGATGGCGGCCAGCAGCAGGTCTTCTTTGGTGGGGAAGTGCCAGTACAGCGCGCCGGGAGTCATGCTGATGGCGCGCGCCAGGTCGGCCATGGTGGTGGCGAGGATGCCGCGCCGCGCGAAGAGGGTGATGGCAGAGTCGAGGATGTGTTTGCGCGTCTGCACCGCGCGGTCCTGCTTGATGGCACGTCTGGCTGCGGCACGGGGCATGACGCCCGGACTCTAGACCGATTTGCGCTAAACCGGCCGGCCCATGAATCCCCGTGCGCTGGTCATCGCCATCGTCGCTCTCTTCGCGCTGTGCTTCATCGGTTCCGGGGTGACGCTGGTCTTCGTCGCGCTCGAACAGGTGACGGGTGGGCAGCAGGCGCGCCGCGCGTCGCCACCGGACCGGAGCCCGCCGCTCACGGAGGCCGAGGAAGAGGACGCGGAGGCCCCGGAAGACGATGAGATCAGTGACGAGGAGGCGGCCTTCGACGAAGACGAGGACGAGGAAGAGGTCGACGACGATGAGGGTGAGGTCGAGCTGACGCCGACGGTCGCGCTCTTCCACCCGCTGCGGCCGAAGGTGCCGGCCCTCGGCGCGGTGCAGAAGGTGGCGAGAGCGGCCGGGTGGTCGGTGGTGCAGGGCGACGAGCGGAGCGCCGCGTACCTCGCCGCGGTCGCGCCCTTCGTGGCGGTGGAGTCGTCGAGCGCGGTCGCCTGGGGCATGGCCGATGACAGCTACGTGCTGGGCTTCCACGGGTTGAGCCCGGCCGAGCGGAAGGCGTTGGGCAGCGCGCGCAGCGTGACGGTGTTGCGCCCGGTGCTGGAGCCTTCGCTGGAAGGAGCGCGAGAGTGGGCGACGATGGTGCTGGCGGTGGCGCAGGCCACCGGTGGCGTCATCTGGGATGAAACCAGCATGGAGTACCTCACCGCGGCGGCCTTCCGGGCCCGGCGCATCGCGAGCTGGGAGGGGGCGGTGCCGCGGGTGGACCTCGCCTCCAACATCGTGGAGAACGACGAGGAGGGGCGCGTCGACCTGGCCACCCGTGGGCTGGTGCGCTTCGGGCTCCCGGAGCTGGAGGTGCGCGGGCAGTCGGCGGCGTCGCGCCTCGCCGCGCGGCGCGCCCTCGCGGTGGCGGCGCAGCTGCTGGTCGAGGCC
>CALNBU010000267.1 GCA_937875615.1 uncultured Archangium sp. | reverse complement strand
GACCAAAGAGAAGCATTTCACAGGGGCCGGACTCGAACCGGCGACCTCCGAGTTATGAGCTCGGCGAGCTACCAACTGCTCCACCCTGCGGTAATGCCTGCGCCCGGTTGGAGGCCGTCGCAGGCTGCCGGAGTTACTCGCCACCGCCGGCTGGGTGTGCGTGCTGCCGCTGCGCTTCAGCCCTTCAGCGCGTTGATGGCCTTGGCCTTGTCGGTGACGGCCGCCGCCGCCGCCTCGCCAGCCGCCGAGGCCTTCTCGTCGCGCGCCTTCACGTCACTCATCAGCGCCACGAGGCCTCCGCCGCCGAGGGAGAGAGTCACGGCGCCGACGATGGCGCCCACCACCGTCACCACTGTCCACGGGCCACCGGCTGCAGCCAGCGCCGCGAAGCTGCCCGCCAGCGCTGTGGCGAGGTTGAGGCCCCACCCGCCCCACCTCGAGGTGAGGGCGGCCTTCACGCCGCCCTCAGGGAGGCGACTGGAAAGGGCACGTAGGCCGAAGACGGCGGCGAAGAGGAGGAGGAGGCCGAGGGCCAGCCACTGGCCGGAGGCGGCCAGCGCGGCGCCGGTGGTGATGAGGCTGTTCAGCGGGCTGTCCGCGTCGAAGCCGGGCACCACGGGCGTGGGCAGCGTCGGCGTCCCACCAGCCTCGACGCCGACCGCGTCCAACTCCACCGCGCCGAGTACGACGGGGAGGCGCAGCAGGCCGGCCAACTCGACGTCGACGGCCACGCCGCCGGGCGTCGGCGACAGCACGAAGACCTCGACGCCGTCGGGCGTCACGTACTCACGCGAGACGCGCACGTCGGCCAGCGCCGGCAACGCCAGCAGCGCCAGGGCCACCACGGTGCTGCGCATCACGGCACCCCCGGGACGTCGACGCGGGTGAGGTACACGGAGCCGGCCGAGGCGGCGCTGCGACAGGCGAAGCTGACGCCCGCCGGAGGGACGCGCAGCACCAGCACCGTGCCGGCCGGGAAAGTCTCGCCGCCGGTGGCGCAGTGCAACTGCCCGAAGCAGAGGTGGCTGGTGGCGTCGGTGACGCGCAGCAGGTAGTGCCCGCGCGCCAGGGTGCCCGAGAGGTTGGTCTGCGGGCCGCCGCCTCCGTCGCCGCTCCAACTGCCGGGGCCGCCGTCACCGGCGGGACAGGCCGGCAACTTCAGGCCGGGCGACTCGGTGCGGAAGGTGACGGAAGGGTTGGCCAGCGCCAGCGGCGCGACGGTGAGGGCCAGGACGGCCAACAGCGACAAGGGGAGGAATCTCTTCATGGTGTCTCCAGTGAGGTTGACTGGAGGCACTCTCGCCCGGGCGCCGGACAGCTTCCGTCGGGAGGCCGCTGGGCCTACGGGTGGACGAAGAATGAGGGCTTGAGGGCGCCGAAGGCCCTCGCCAGCGCACCTCGCGCGAAGTTCGCGGCGCCCACGTTGGCCACCCACGTACCGGGCTGGCCCTCCGAGGGCAGCAGCGGCGTGATGTGGCCGGGCCCTCCACTGGGGTTCTTCCAGGCTGCGACAACGAAGAGTCCCTCGTCGGCCGCACGCTGGGCGGGGTGCTCGTCGACTTCCTCCCACCCCTCGGCCCGCCCGGCATTCTCCAGCCAGTCGAACATCTGGTTCGCCCGGAGTCCCTCGGGCAACGGTGCGTGCATCGCCCGGCTGATGTCGCGCGCGAAGAAGTTGCAGAAGGTCTCAGGACGCCCGTCGCCCGTCACGTCGCGACGCAGGTAGCGCTGCGCGCGTACGTCGAACTGCGCGACGACGGCACGCAGCTGCGCCGCGCTGCGCGTCGCCGGCGTCGACTGCAGCGGCGCCAGCACGGGCTTCGTCAAGTCAGCATGGAGCCAGCTCATCACTTCCTCCTCGAGCTCGAGGCGCGCGCGGACTCCAGCGCGACGATGCGCGTGCGGAGCTCGGTGGTGGTCTGCTCCAGGGTGCCCAGCCTGTTGCCGTGGTTGGCGGAGATGCCCTCCACCCTGCTCTTCACCTCGCTGATGCTGCCCGCGGTGGTGGAGGCCTTCTCCAGCAGGGAGCGCAGCTCCAGCTCCACGGCGCCCAGCTTCGCCAGCACCGTGTCCAGCTTCCCGTCTCGGGCCTTCTCGACGTGCTCCTCGAGGGCCTCCTTGCGTCGGCGCGTCGTCTCCCAGATGTACCGGGCCAACACCGCGACACCGCCCGCGGTGCCGACGCCCCCCAGCACCAGCTCCGCGATGTCAGCCATGGCGCCCTCCTCCCGCCACCACGACGGTGGGGGTCTGCTGCCTGACGAGCTGCTCGAGGAGAGTGTGGACGCGCTCGAGCGTCAGCCCCTGCCGCGTGCTGGCGGTGTAGAGCCGGTCGACGCCAGACTGGAGGGCGCCCAGCCTGGCGCGCACGTCGTCGAGGTCTGCGGCGTGCTCCTGGTGGCCCTGCTCCAGGCGTTCGACGCGCGCTCGGAGGTCCGCGATTTCGCCCTGGAACGTCACGTCAACTCTCCCGCGCGAGACGCCTTCTGCTCCGCGTCCTTCTTTGCTCGGTGCGCGGCCACCACCGCAGGCGTGTGCACCGCCGCCGCGATGGCTGCGACGCGCGGCGTCTCG
>CALNBU010000266.1 GCA_937875615.1 uncultured Archangium sp. | reverse complement strand
TCTTCACCACGCCGCGGGAGACGCCCGAGTACTGAGTGACCGCGGCGATGAGCGCCTGGCGCTCGGCGCGGAGCAGCGTCTCTGCGCCGGTGTCTCCCTGGCCGGTGGGCTCGAAGAGCTGGCCGAGATCTTCGTCGAGCTGCTCGCCGATGGAGTGGTCGATCTTCTCCTCCAGCGCGCGCTGACGGTAGTGGTCGAGCACGGTCTCCTCCATCTCGCCCACGTCCATGTCCCGGTCGCGCAAGGTCACCGGCGCCGGCGCGCGGCCCACCGCGACCACCACCTCGCGCATGTACTCGAGCTTCTTGAGCGCGCCCCAGCCCTTGTAGCGCTGCGCCCAGTTGGAGTCGGGGGTGATGAAGACCGCGAAGGTCTCGGCGAAGTCCTCGTCGGGGTGCTTCTGCGCGTACCAACCAGAGAGGTGCGCCACGTACTTCCGGCTGAAGGGGTGGGGCTTGTAGGTCTCGTGGTACGGCTTGTTGAAGTCGCCGAAGTGGCGGCGCCAGTCGTCGGTCTCGTGGAGCCGGTAGGCGTAGTTGAAGGCGTGCCCCGCCTCGTGGCGGAGGTACATCATGATGTCGCGCTCGTTCTCCGCGCCGCCGCCGAGCGCGTCTTCGATGCGCAGCAGCTTCTGGTCGGCCAGGTAGAAGGGGATGCCGATCACCGGCACGCCAGAGGGGCAGCCCCATTGATCCGAGAGGTAGCACTCCGGGCGCAGCGAGAGTCCGGCCGCTTCCAGCTCCTCGTAGAGCCGGTGAATCAGCTTCTCGAGCTTCGTGCCGGAGAGGTGGAGCGTGAGATCCTTGATGCGCGCCTGCAGCACCGACTGGCTGTCGGGCGGCAGCTCCCCGAAGTACGGCTCGGGTGGCTTTTCGCGAAAGGCGGGGCTGGCGTGTGCGGTCGTGGTCACGGCTGGAGCTCTTCGAGAGGTCGGTCGGGCACCATACCTGACCGTCTCCGGGCGCCAAGCCACGTCTCAAATTTCTTTCAAGCGGCCGTATTTACAGTGTTTTTGATGGGAGGGTCAAAAATGACCCGCTCGCCGAAAGGTCAGTCGAAGGCGCCGATGGCGGGATCTTTCCGCGGCGGTGGCTTCTTGCCCGGGGTCCCCCTTGGCGTCGGCTCCAGCGGAAACTCGAAGGTCTGATCGGCGTCGGGGCGCAGGCTCCGGGTCAGCTCCTTGTGACCTGGCAGGCGGAAGGTGACGGTGCGGGTGGCGCCGCGCTCCCAGCTCAGTGTCATCGGCGTGGTGCCGATGGTGACGCCGTCCTCGGACAGCTCCGCGCCCTCGGGCGCGCTCTTCAGCGTCACCTGCAGCAGCGTCGGTGCCGCCGGCGCGGCGATGGGCTGCGGCGATGGCGGCGTCATCGGCTCGGCGACCGGCGGCGGGCGGGTGAGCTTCCAGGCGAGCGCGCCGATGACCACCAGGAGCAGCACCACCACGCCGCCGACCACCGCGGCCAGCGGCACGCCCTGCACCTGCGAGGCCGAGGAGGCCGCGCTGCTCTGGGAGCCGCTGGGCACCGCGCCGGAGCGGGTCGAGGACTTCGGCAATGGCCTGGAGACCGCGGACACGCTCCGGGTGGGCGCGCGCACCGCGGAGCGCCGCGAGGCCGAGGCGGAGCCGCTGCCGGTGCGCTCCCCGGGGATGAAGTGCGGGACCGCGTCGAGCACGCTGTCGGGCGTGCCCGCCAGCGCGGCGCGCAGCGACTGCACGAAGTCGTCGCAGGTCTGGAAGCGGTCCTCCTTCTCGGGCCGCAGCCCCTTGAAGATGAAGGCGTCGATGGCTGCGGGCGTGGGCGCGCCCTGCCGGTAGGTGTCGACCTGTGGGACCTCTCCCTTGAGCGCGGCGGTGAGCGCCTTGCGCACCGAGTTGGCGCCGTAGGGCGAGTGCCCGGTGAGGCAATAGAAGAAGACGGCGGTGAGGGCGTAGAGGTCGCTGCGCTGGTCGACGGCCTCGCCGCCGGCCTGCTCCGGCGGCATGTACTGCGGCGTGCCCAGCACCTGGCCGGTGGAGGTGAGCTGCTCCTCTTCTTCCTGTTCCACCGCCTTCACCAGCCCGAAGTCGAGCACCTTCACGTACTCGTCGCCGTCGACGCGGGCGAGCATGATGTTGTGCGGCTTGAGGTCCCGATGCACCACCCGGTGGTGGTGCGCGTGGCTCACGCCGGCGGCCACCTGCTCGATGAGCGCCGCGGCGGAGCGCAAGGACAGCGGCCCGTCGCGCTTGACGCGCTGCCGGAGCGACTCTCCGTCGAGCAGCTCCATGACGAAGTAGCAGAGCCCGTCGCTGGTGCGGCCGAAGTCGTAGATGGTGATGATGTTGGGGTGGTGGAGCCGGCTGGCGGTCTCCGCCTCGCGCTTGAAGCGCTCGAAGAAGGCGGGCGCCATGGCCAGCTGGGGGTGAAGGGTCTTGAGGGCGATGGGGCGCTGCACGCTGGTCTGCAGGCCCTTGAAGACCATGCCCATGCCGCCCTCGCCGAGCACCGACTCGACCTTGTAACGGTCGTCCAGCACCCGCCCGATGAGCGCGTCTGCCCGGACTGCTTCGAAGGGTTCCTTCGCCATGAGGTGACGAACGAAGCTACCGGCTCGACGCGTCTGTGTCGCGCTTCAGCAACGAGGGGGGAACATCGCGGCGACCGCTCCGCTGCGGGCCGTGGTATGGCCGCGCCCGTCGTGAGCCTCGTCATCGTTTCAGGACTGTCGCTGTCGTATGGCAAGAAGGTGCTGTTCGAAGACAGCGCGCTGACCATCGGGCCGACCGATCGCATCGGCCTCGTCGGCGCCAACGGCACCGGGAAGTCGACGATGTTGAAGGTGCTCGTCGGCCAGGTGTTGCCCGACAACGGCACGCTCACCTTCCGGCGCAAGTCGCGCGTCGGCTACCTCCCGCAGGATCTCCAGTCACTGCCCGAGGGCACGCTGGTCGACGCGGTGCTGTCGACGGTGCCCGGGCGCGACTCCCTCGACGAGCGGCTCTCGCTGACCGAGCAGCAGCTCGGTGAGACCTCCGACGTCGACCTGCAGATGGAGCTGGCCTCGGAGCTCGCGGAGCTGCTCGAGGAGCGAGAGCACTTCGACGCGCACTTCGGCAAGCACCGCGCTGAACAGATCCTCCTCGGGCTCGGCTTCAGGCTGACCGACTTCGACAAGGCGACCGACAAGTTCTCGGGCGGCTGGCGCATGCGCGCGGCGCTGGCGGGCCTGCTGCTGCAAGACCCCGATCTGCTCCTGCTCGACGAGCCGACCAACCACCTCGATCTGCCGACGCTCGCCTGGTTCGACGCGTTCATGAAGCGCAGCCGCAAGGCGATGGTGCTCATCAGCCACGACCGCGGCTTCTTGAACCGGCAGATCAACAAGGTCGTCTCGCTCGAGACGGAAGGCGTGCGCACCTGGGCTGGCAACTTCGAGGACTACCGCCGCCAGCGCGCCGAGGAGTACGAGCGGCTGCTCGCGCAGCAGGAGAAGATCGACGCCAAGCGCGAGCACCTCGAGAACTTCATTCGCCGCTTCGGCGCGAAGGCCACCAAGGCCACGCAGGCGCAGTCACGACAGAAGCAGCTCGACAAGCTCGAGAACGTCGCCGTGCACACCGAGCGGGCGACGGTCTCGTTCACGTTCCCCACGGTGGCGCAGAGCGGTCGTGAGGTCGTCGGGTTCAAGAACATCCACAAGGCGTTCGGCGACAACGTCATCTACGAGGGCATGAACGCGCAGGTGCTGCGCGGCGAGCGCATCGCGGTGGTGGGCCTCAACGGCGCCGGCAAGACCACGCTGCTCAAGATGCTCGCCGACGAGCTGCAGCCCGACGCGGGCTCCATCACGCTCGGTCACAACGTGGTGCTCGGCTACTACGCGCAGCACCACGCCGACACGCTCGACCGCACGCAGACCATCCTCGAGGAGATGATGGAGCTGGTGCCCGACAAGCCGCAGGCCTTCGTGCGCAGCGTGCTGGGATCTTTCCTGTTCTCTGGTGACGACGTCGAGAAGAAGATCGGCGTGCTGTCGGGCGGGGAGCGCGCGCGCGTGGCGTTGGCGAAGCTGCTGCTCAAGCCGGCCAACCTGCTGGTGATGGACGAGCCCACCAACCACCTCGACCTCGACAGCTCGGAGCAGCTCATCGAGGCGCTCGAGGGCTACTCCGGCACGCTGATGTTCGTCTCGCACAACCGCTCGTTCCTCGACGCGCTGGCGACGCACGTGTGGGACGTGCGGGATCGGAAGATCGTCCCGTACCCCGGCAACCTGGCGGAGTACCTGACGCACCTCGACGGCGAGGCCGCCGCGCGCGCGAAGGGTGAAGAGCTGCCGGCGCCCGGCGAGGCGAAGGGGCCCAGCCCGAAGGATCGCAAGCGCCTCGAGGCCGAGGCGCGCCAGGCGAAGAGTGCGAAGGCGGGTCCGCTGAAGAAGGAGATCGCGAAGCTCGAAGCGAGCATCGCCGGGCTGGAGGCGGCCCAGAAGGAGCGGGAGGCCCAGCTGAGCGACGCGGCCTTCGCCGCGGACTTCGCGAAGTCGAGACCGGTGCTGGACGCCCACCGCGAGGCCGCGGAGGCGCTGGAAGCGGCGTTGGCCCGCTGGGAGACCGCCAGCGCGGAGCTCTCGGCGCTGGACGGCTGAGCCCGCCGTCAGATCATCTTGCGGTACACGCCCACCACCCGGCCGAGGATCATGGTCTGCCGGAAGTCTGACTTGTTCACGTAGATGGGCTCCATTGACGCGTTGTGCGGCTGGAAGCGGATCCGGTCGCCCTCCGGGTGGTAGCTCTTCACCGTGGCCTCGTCTTCGATCATCGCCACCACGATCTCTCCCGGGGTGGCGTTGGGCGCCTTCTTCACGAAGATGAAGTCGCCGTCGTGGATGCCCGCCTCGATCATCGAGTGGCCCTTCACCCGCAGCGCGAAGACCTCCTTGCCGGAGCCGCCCAGCAGGAAGCTGTCGATGCGCACCGTGTCTTCGACGTTCTCGGTGGCCAGGATGGGGGCGCCCGCCGCCACCCGGCCCAGCACCGGCACGTCGACCAGGCCCTGCTCCAGCAGCGACTTCCTGGCGCCCAGCCCCAGCACCAGCCGCGCCCGCTTGGTGGGCACCAGCGATCGGCTCTGCTGCTCGCCGCGGGTGAGGTAGCCCTTGCGCTCCAGGGCCTTGAGGTGATCGTTCACCCCGTTGGTCGACTTGATGTTCATCTCCTCGCCGATCTCCCGGATGGTGGGCGGGAAGCCACGCTCCTCGGTGGTGCGCTGGATGAACGTCAAAATCTCTTTCTGCCGGTCGGTGATGTCTTCCATGGGCTGGATCTCCGTTCAGTATGGTGCCCTGAACGGCCGTGCAGAGTCAATTTTTTCATCGCAACCGATTCCTTCAGGCACACTGCGTCGTCATGCGGCGCGCGGTTCTTCTGCTGATGGTCCTGGCGTGGTCCGGCTGTCGCGGCGTGCTCGCAGGGGAGCTCTTCAGCAAAACGTCGGTGGCCTACCGGATCGAGGCGCCGCCGGAGTCCGAGGGGTGGCGGCGCGTCGACTTCGCCGACAATGATCTCGCCTGGCTCCACAAGGGCGGGCAGGTGATGGCGGTCAACGCCACCTGCTCCGACCACGATGATCCGCCGCTCGACGTGCTGACCCGGCACCTGGTGATGGGCTTCACCGACCGCGACTGGGTCGACCAGCGCGCCTTCACCCTCGACGGTCGCGACGCGCTGCGCTCCACCTGGCTGACGCTGGTGGTGGTCAAGAAGAACGGCTGCGTCCACGACTTCACCTACATCTCGCCCGACGGGCGCGAGGGCGAGCAGGCGCAGCGCTTCGAGGCCCTGGTGGCGGGCTTCCAGCAGGAGCGCCGCCGGTGAGCGAGCAGGCGCAGCCACCGGAGGTCGAGCCGGTCCAGCCCGAGCTCGCGGAGCTGGTCCAGCAGGAGCTGGCGGCCATCCTCCCGTTCTCGGAGCGCATGCGCTCGGGCGTGGCCACCTTCGGCGGCATGATGGTGATGCTGGTGCGGGCCACGCAGCGGCTCTTCCGCAGGCCCTTCGCGCTGGGAGAGATCGCCTACCAGGTGGTGGCGCTCGGCGCGCGCTCGCTCTCCATCGCCACCCTGACCGCGGTCTTCGCCGGGCTGGTGATGACCCTGCAGTTCGCCTTCTTCATGGCCCGCTTCGGCATCCAGCACACGGTGGGCAAGGTGGTGGTGTTGACGCTCTTCCGCGAGCTGGGGCCGGTGCTGACCGCGCTCACCGTGGGCGGGCGCATCGGCTCCGGCATCACCGCCGAGCTGGGCTCGATGCGCGTCACCGAGCAGATCGACGCCATCGCCGCGCTCGGCGCGGACCCCATCAAGAAGTTGGTGACCCCGCGGCTGCTCGCCTGTCTGCTGGTGATGCCGGCGCTCACCGCGCTGGCGGACGTCTTCGGTCTCTTCGCGGGCGCGGTGGTGGCCTCCACCCAGTACGACATCCCCATGGAGCAGTACTTCCGCGCGGCGGTGGAGACGGCGGACCTCTTCGACTTCGGCTCGGGCATCGGCA
>CALNBU010000265.1 GCA_937875615.1 uncultured Archangium sp. | reverse complement strand
CCTCAACGTGGCCATCGGCGGGGTGCAGGCGGCGCTGACGGCGTACAACTTCGGCGAGGCCGCCAGCGTGCTCTACCAGTTCCTCTGGCGGGAGTTCTGCGACTGGTACATCGAGCTGGCCAAGGGCGCGCTCAAGGGCGAAGACGAGGCGGCGCGCGAGGCGACCCGCGCCACGCTGGTGTTCTGTCTCGATCAGATCCTGCGGTTGCTGCACCCGCTCATGCCGTTCATCTCCGAGGAGATCTGGCAGAAGCTGCCGCTGGAGCGCGCGACCGAGTCCATCGTCATCGCCGCGTACCCCACGGAAGATCGCCGGCTCGATGATCCGCAGGCCGAGGCCGACATGCGCCCGGTGATCGACGCCATCGAGGGCATTCGCACCATCCGCGGGGAATCGCAGCTCTCTCCCGCGGTGAAGGTCGAGGCGCAGGTGCAGACCGCCAGCGCGCACAGCCGGGAGATGTTGAACCGTTGGCGCGACTACGTGGTGCCGCTGGCGCGGCTCTCGGAGCTCAAGGTGTCCGAGCTCTCGCCGCTCAAGCCGGCGCAGGCCGCGGCGGAGCTCCGCGGAGACCTGGAGATCTATGTGCCCCTCGCCGGCATCGTGGATCTCGCGGAGGAACGCGAGCGGCTCAAGAAGGAGATCGAGAAGGCGGAGAAGGAGATCTCCGGCATCGAGGGACGCCTGTCGCGCCCCGACTTCGTGGCGCGCGCGCCGGCCGAGGTGGTGGCGAAGGACCGGGCCCGCGTCGACGAGCTGAAGACGCGCATCGTGAAGTTGAACGAGAACATCATGCGCATCGCGCCGGTGGAGGTGAAGATCGCCGCCCCGGTCACCGACGGGGCCGTGAACCTGGGCGAGGAGCTGAAGGAGGAGCTCAAGGGCGTCAAGGTCGCCGAGACGGATCAGCAGGTGAAGGAGGCCCTCGACAAGCTGCGCGAAGGGACGAAGGAGGGGCTCTCGTCGCGGGACCACTACGATCTCGGGGTGGCCTACATGAACATGGGCCTGGTCGACGACGCGGTGCGGGAGTTCAACGAGGCGAAGAAGGGAGAGCCCTCAGCGCCGGTCAAGAAGCCCGCGGCGAAACGTGCCGGCGTGAAGAAGAAGGCCGCGCCCAGGGCGACGACGAAGAAGGCGCCCGCGGCCAAGAAGGCCAAAGCCCCGGCGAAGAAGGTGGCGGAGAAGAAGAAGCCGGCGCCCAGGAAGCGCTGAAGGCCTTCAGCGACAGGTGGTGCGCGCCGCGATGAAGGCGGCGGGGTCGCTCACCAGGTAGGGCTCTGGCTGGTGCGCGTAGTACGTGGGCCCCTCACCGCCGCTGCGCCGGGCGCGCTTGATGCGCTTGCCGCGCCTGTCGAACCACCAGCGCGCCTCGACCCACGCTGACGGCACCGCGCCGACCTTGACGAAGAGGAAGCGGAGCCGGCCGCCAGCGTCGTAGTAGCTCGTCGCGCGCTGCGACGAGTCTTCAGAGCCAAAGCTGTGGAGGAGTCTGCGCACGCGCCCGGTGGCGTCGCGCGCCACCTCGAGCTCGGCGAACTCATCGGCGCAGTCGGGCAGGGTCTCGATGGAGAACGCGCGGCTGGTGACGGCGGCCTCCACCTCGTTGAACACCGCGCGCGCCTCGTCGACCCCGGAGCCCAGGCAGAGCGTGGCCAGCAGCGTCAGTTCGTGCCAAAGCATGGAGGCATGGACGCATACCTCGACCGGCTCATCAAGCTCGCCCTCGACGAAGATCTGGGCTCCGCAGGCGACGTCACCACGCAGGCGCTGGTGCCGGTGAGCGCGCGCGGTACGGCCACGCTGTTGGCCAAGGAGCCGATGGTGCTGTCGGGGCTCCAGGCCTTCGCGCGGACCTTCGCGCTGGTGGACCCCTCGGTGACGGTGCGCTTCACCGCCAGGGCTGGCCAGCGGGTGAAGGCGAAGCAGGTGGTGGCGAAGCTCGCCGGGCCGCTGCGCAGCCTGCTGATCGGCGAGCGCACCGCCCTCAACATCGTGCAGCGCTGCGCCGGCATGGCCACGGTGGCGGCGGAGGCGGTGTCGTGCATTGCCGGGGCGAAGGGCAGCCGGCTCAAGATCCTCGACACCCGCAAGACGCCGCCCGGCATGCGCGGGCTGGCCAAGCAGGCGGTGCGCGACGGCGGCGCCGACAACCACCGCTTCGGGTTGTTCGATGGGGTGTTGATCAAGGACAACCACATCGCGGCGGTGGGGGGCTCCATCGCCAAGGCGCTGGCGCGCGCGAAGGCCAACGCGCCCCGCCTGGTGAAGATCGAGATCGAGGTGACCAACCTCCGACAGCTCGAGGAGGCCATCGCGCACGGCGCGCACCTGGTGATGTTGGACAACATGGACGACGCGCAGGTGGCGAAGGCCGTCGCGCTCGCGGCGGGCAGGGTGGAGTTGGAGGTGTCGGGTGGCATCACCGCCGAGCGCCTGCCCCGGTTGGCGAAGCTGGGCGTCGACTACGTCTCGATGGGGGCGTTGACGCACTCCGCCCGCGCGATGGACCTCAGCCTCGAGATCAGCTGAGCGACCGTCACCGTCCGTCAGGAATCTGACGGAGGTGTCGTCAGCGCAGGTATGGTGCCGGTCCCTTCGCCATGCTCACCGACGACGAGTTGTTCTCAGACATCACTCGCCGCAAGGCCGGCGGGCAGGACTTCAAGCGGCAGCTGGGCGAGCTCGTCTTCCGCTGGCGCGACGGGTCGACCACCGTCATCCGCCGGGTGCAGGGCGCGTTCATGAGGGGTTCGCCCGACGACGCCGACGAGATCTTCCAAGACGCCGTGGCCAAGTTCATGGCGAAGGGGCTCGAGCAGTTCCGCGGCGTGTCCGAGCTGGTGCCGGGGAAGGCCGCCTCGCCGCGCACCTTCTTCCTCCGCATCGTCAAGCACTGCGCCATCGACCGCTACCGGCGGCAGCGCGAAGAGCTCGACCCCGGGTTTGTGTCGGACGAAGGGGACGAGGCGCCGGAGGTGTCGGCGCCGGAGGCGCAGCGCGCGGTGGCCGACGCCGAGGCGCGGGCGCAGCAGGTAGACGCGCACGGAGAGTACCAGGAGGCCTGGCTGCGGCTGCAGCGCGAGCACCCCAACGAGGCGGCGGCGTGGGACCTCTACCACCATCGGGACATGGACGACCACGAGGCGGTGGCGGAGTCCCTGGGCATCACCGTGACCAACTCCTACAAACGTGTGAGCCGGGCGCAGGCCTGGCTCAAGCTCTACATCCTCGAAGCGCGTCAGCGTGACGAGGGCTGACCCAGCCAGGGAGAGTGCATGAGCGCCTCGATGAAAGCGAAGTACGCCGCACGCATGGTCGAAGTGGAGTCGTTGCAGCAGCGGCTCGGTCAGCGCCCCGGAGAGAGCGCGGTCATCGCGGGGCTGCTGCTGGAGGCCGCGGGCGACGTGCTGCGGCGCGCCGGCGCGCTGGGGGTCGAGCCCGAGCGGTTGCGCTCACCGCTGGCGGCCATCTCGGAGCCGGCGTTGCGCGGTTGGTTCGACGGGGTGGCGGTGGAGGCGCTCGGGGAGAAGCTGGCGGCGGCGG
>CALNBU010000264.1 GCA_937875615.1 uncultured Archangium sp. | reverse complement strand
GCTGGCCGGCGCTCGGCGCAGCAACCAGAGCCCGCCGGCGGCGAGCGACGCCACCAGCGCCGCGGCGGCGAGGCGCAGCGCCCACCTCGGGCGGCCACCCTCGGGGCCGGGGGCGCGGCTGACGGACTTCACCTCGACCACCGGTGTGGGGACCTCGCGTGGCGGCGCGTCGGGGCGCCGTTGCTCCAGCGAGGGGTCCGCCAGGGCGAGCGGCAGGGCGGGGTCGACGCCGACCGGTGGCGAGACGCGCGGGAGCTTCGGTGACGAAGGGTCGTTCTCGCGCGCCCGGCGCAGGGTGTCCCGCTTCTTGTCTCCAGGAGGAAACAGCGCCGAGACGTAGTCGCCCACCACCTTCGTGGGGGCGAGGACCGAGTCGCCGCCCACCTGCTCCACCGCGAGCACGAACTGCGAGAGCGTCTGGTAGCGCTGGGCGGGGTCCTTCACCAGCGCGCGAAGGCAGATCTGCTCCAGCGCCGGAGGCACGGCCGGATCGTGGCGCGAGGGCGGCGTGGGCGCCTCGCGGGCGATGCGCATCACCACCTCATCGATGGAGCTCCCGGTGAAGGGCCGCCGACCGCAGAGCTGTTCGTACAGCATCACCCCGGCGGCGAAGATGTCGGCGCGGTGGTCCACCGGCTTCGCGTTGATCATCTCCGGCGACATGTAGAAGAACTTGCCCTTGAGCGTGCCGGGCTCGGTGCCGACGCCGAGGGTGTTGGTGCGCGCCACGCCGAAGTCGATGACCTTCACCTCACCGTTCACGCCCACGTGGATGTTGTCGGGGGTGAAGTCGCGGTGCACCAGCGAGAGCGGCTGGCCGCGCTCATCGACGGCGCGGTGGGCGGCGTCGAGTCCGCGACAGGCCTCGCAGAGGATGGTGAGCGCCACGCCGGAGGGCATGCGCAGCCCCTGTTCCATGGAGCGCTGGCGCAGCTCCGCCCAGGTGTGACCCTCGAGCAGCTCCATGGCGATGAAGGGCTCGCCGTCGGTCTGCCCCAGCTCGTAGATGCGCACCACGTTGGGGTGGTGAACCTGGGCGGTGATGCGCGCCTCGTTGAGGAACATGCGCACGATGCCGGAGTCCCGGGCGAGGTGCGGCAGCAGGCGCTTGAGGGCCACCATGGGGCCGAACTCGCCTGTGGGGGTGATGTGGCGCCCGACGTAGACCTCGGCCATTCCTCCCGTCGCGATGCGCGAGGTGAGGCGGTACTGGCCAAACCACAGCGGCTGTCCGAGCGACTCCACGGGCGCGGAGTGTAGCCCTCGACGTCGCGGTGAGCGGGGACTTCTTCGGTGCGGTGATTCCAGCTCAGTCGAACGCGGAGGTCAGCGCCTTCATCAGCGCTACCACCCGGGGGGTGGTGCGCTGGTCCGGGTGGGTCAGCAGCCACACGTGGCGGTCGAGCGACTTGAGCTCGCTGAAGCCCTGCGCTTCGACCAGCTGAGGGTGCTGTCGCGCGAGGATGTGGGGCATCAGCACCAGCCCCGCACCGGCGGCGCAGAGGTTCACCATGGCGTGGAATGGAGCACGGAGGCCGCACGCGCCGGCGTGGGCCTGCTCCCAGGCGAAGTCGGGCTGCGTGGCTTCCTGGAGCGCGCGGAGCACCCAGCGCCGGGGCGTGGCGGCGACGGCCTCGCGGGTTCCGAAGACGCCGGAGGTCATGGTGTAGACCTTGCGCCCCCAGCAGCCCTGCGGTGGTCGCTGCACCACGCTGAGGGCCACGTCGACCTGCCGGTTGCGCACCGAGGGGCCGTCGTCGCCGAGGTGCAGGCTCACCTGCAGCTCGGGGTGCCGATGCGCCAGCGCGGCGAGCGGCTGTTGGATGAGCGGCAACAGGCCGATGACGGTGGTGAGCGTGACCTCTCCCGCGACGGTGTTCTCGCGCTCGCGCATCCGGGAGACCGCCCGTTGGAGGCCCTCCCGGGTCTCGCGGCCCACCTCCGCCAGTGTCCGGCCGAAGGCGGTGAGCGAGGGCGGGGCGGTGCGACTGCGCTCGATGCACAGCTGGCCGGTGTGCTGCTCGAGCTCGGCGATGCGTCGATAGAAGGTCGACTGGGAGACGCCCTGGTCGCGCGCCGCCGCGCTCACCTTCCCGGTGCGGGACAGGGCCTCGAGGTAGCGGAGATCATCCCAGGTCAGCGGGGCGCGGGTCATCGGTGGTCCTCGGCGGAAGCGGCGCTTCGGCGCGGCGCCAGCGAAGTGTACCGGGCTTCGTGCGGCCGGACGAAGCTCACTTGAGCTTCGCGTTCTCCTTGATGAACCGGACGCCCTTCGCGACGTCCATGCCGCCGCCCTCGAAGGTGCGGTTGAGCGCTTCGAGGCCGATTTCCACCGGCCCCTGGTACTTGTAGGGGCCCGAGGTCGAAGGCGAGCGCGGGCCGGCGAGCGCCTCGTTGGTGGTCTTCACCGCATCGAAGCCGGTCTCCAGACCACGCTTCACCGCGTTGGCGGTGGCCTCCAGCGCGCGCTCGGCGGCCGGGTTGGGGCCGGGTGACTTGACGACGGTCGGCAGCCAGCCGCGCGACTCCGGCTTCGCCGCGGCCGGGACTGGCGCGTGCTTCGTCAGGTGGGCTGCGGGGAACAGCGATGCTCCGGTCTTCTTGATGTTCAAGGTGACTCCAGGGTGGTGGCGGAGTGCAGTCTCCGCCCACACACGATGTCACGCGCCCCTCGCCAGACGCGCCGCCAGCTTCAGGAGTCCGAGTCGCGGATTCGGGAGCCTCAGCGCCGCTTCTTCTGACCGCGCTGCGCGTCGACCTTCGGCTTGTCAGGCCTGGCGGACTTCGTCGGCACCAGGGTCACCACGCAGTGGCGGAAGTTCCCGTCAATCTGCGCCGCGACGAGCCTGCCGCTCGGATGAAACCAGGTGCGCTCCAGCTTCGAGCCCTCCCGGGTGCCCGACGCGTAGCAGAGCTGCCGCTTGT
>CALNBU010000263.1 GCA_937875615.1 uncultured Archangium sp. | reverse complement strand
CTCATCGCGGTCGCGGAGGCGGGCTGAGCCCATGCGCATCGTCGTCACCGGCGCCAATGGTCTCATTGGGAGCCGGCTGGCTCGCCTGCTCTCCTCCCGCGGCCACGACGTCATCGCCTGGGGTCGTGGACCGCAGCGCGCGACGCTCAACGCCGCGAAGTACCAGTCCCTCGAGTTGACCGACGCCAGGGCGGTGTCGAGCGCCGTGAGCGCGGCGTTTCCGCAGGTCATCATCAACCCCGCCGCGATGACCGACGTCGATGGGTGCGAGCGCGACCCGCTCGGGGCCTGGGACATCAACGTGGGCGCGGTGGCCACGCTCGCCCGCGCGGCGCGGCTGTCGGCGTCGTTCCTGCTGCACGTCTCCACCGACTACGTCTTCGACGGCGACGCGGGCCCCTACCAGGTCGACGCGACCCCCAACCCGCGCGGCGCCTACGCGCTCACCAAGCACGCCGGGGAGCAGGCGGTCCGCGCGCTGCTCCCCGCTGACGCCTGGGCCATCGCGCGCACCGCGGTGGTGTACGGCTGGCCCGCGGAGGGCAAGTCCAACTTCGGCTCGTGGCTCATCTCCTCGCTGAGCGAAGGGAAGAAGGTCAGCCTGTTCGCCGACCAGCGCGTGTCCACCACCCACGCGGACAACGCCGCGGCCATGCTGGCGGAGCTGGCGGAGCGAAAGCTCCCCGGCCTGTGGCACGTGGCGGGCGCGGAAGTCACCGACCGCGTGGAGTTCGGGCAACGGCTGTGCGCCCGCTTCGGCTTCGACGCCTCGCTCATCACGCCCGCCCGCATGGTCGACGTGCGGCTGGCGAGCCCCCGCCCCGCTCGCAGCGGGCTCCAGGTCGACCGCACCACCAACACGCTCAAGGCCGCGCCCTGGACCCTCGCCGAAGGGCTCGAGGCGCTGCTCGCCGAGTACCGGAAAGGCCGGCCATGAAGGGCATCATCCTCGCAGGCGGCAGCGGCACGCGGCTCTACCCCCTCACCCGGGTGGTCTCGAAGCAGCTGCTCCCCATCCACGACAAGCCGATGATCTACTACCCGCTCAGCACGCTGCTGCTCGCGGGCATCCGGGAGATCCTGATCATCTCCACGCCGCACGACCTGCCGCGCTTCCGCGAGCTGCTGGGCGACGGCGCGCAATGGGGCGTGTCGTTCTCCTACGCCGAGCAGCCCAGCCCCGCCGGCCTCGCCCAGGCCTTCATCATCGGCCGGGACTTCATCGGCGACGACGCCTGCGCGCTGGTGCTGGGCGACAACATCTTCTTCGGCGAGGGCTTCTCCGCCCTGCTGCAGCGGGCCTCCACCCACCAGACCGGCGCCACCGTGTTCGGCTACCAGGTGAAGGACCCCGAGCGCTACGGCGTGGTGGAGCTCGACGACACCGGCAGGGCCATCAGCCTCGAAGAGAAGCCGCGCAAACCGAAGTCGAACTACGCGGTGACCGGGCTCTACTTCTACGACAACGACGTGGTGCGCATCGCCGCCGACGTGAAGCCCTCTGCGCGCGGAGAGCTGGAGATCACCTCGGTGAACGAGGCCTACCTCCAGCGCGGCGCGCTGCGGGTGGAGGTGATGTCGCGCGGCTTCGCGTGGCTCGACACCGGCACCCACGAGTCGCTGATGGAGGCCTCGCAGTTCATCAACGTCATCGAGTCGCGCACCGGCCTCAAGGTCGCGTGCCCCGAGGAGATCTGCTGGCGCATGAAGTACATCGACGCCGGTCAGCTCTCGGCGCTGGCCCAGCCGATGAGAAAGAACGCCTACGGGCAGTACCTGTTGTCGCTGGTGGAACCGCACACGTGAACGTCGAGGCAACCCCGCTGCCGGGCGTGCTGCTGGTGACACCGCGGGTCTTCGGCGACGCGCGCGGCTTCTTCCTCGAGACCTTCAGCGCCGAGCGCTACGCCGAGGTGGGCATCGTCGGCCCCTTCGTGCAGGACAACTGGAGCCGTTCGCTCAAGCACACCCTGCGGGGCCTGCATTTTCAGCAGCCCAACGCGCAGGGGAAGCTGGTCGGCGTGCTGCGCGGCGCGGTGTATGACGTGGCGGTCGACGTACGCACAGACTCGCCCACCTTCGGAAAGTGGTACGGCGTGGAGCTCTCCGATGGCAACAAACAGCAGCTGTGGGTGCCGCCAGGCTTCGCCCATGGCTTCTGCGTGCTCTCCGACGAAGCCGACTTCGTCTACAAGTGCACGGCCCTCTACGCCCCTCACAGCGAGCGCTCAGTCCTGTGGAACGACCCGAACATCGGAATCGAATGGCCGGTGAAGACGCCGCTGTTGTCCGCGAAGGACGCCGCGGCGCCGCCGCTCGCGGCGCTGGTCGAGCCGCGCGCGCGTCCGACGTGAACCCGCTTGTACCGCACGAAGGTGGCTGATACGCCGAGCGCCACGATGGCTGAAGCAGTCGATTACTTCACCAACCACTCGAAAAAGCTCAGGTTTCCGTGGCGCCTGTACCACCAGCCCATCGTGGAGGGGCTGCAGCGCGCGATCTGGGCTGCCCCCGGACCGCGCGTGCTGAACGTCGGGAGCGGCCCCTTTCTCGAGCTGGAGTTGTTGGACTCCACCGGCTCCGAGCTCACGGTCTGCGACATCGACGAACGCGCCATCGACGAGGCGAAGCGTCAGCATGGGGCCCGGCTCGCGCGCGCGGACGTGACGCGCCCCGACGGCACGCTCCCCTACGACGACGGGTCCTTCGATCTCGTGGTGTCGATGGACGTCATCGAGCACCTGCCCGACCCCCGCCCCTGGCTCGCGGAGATCGTCCGCGTCCTGCGCCCCGGCGGCCACATCTTCTTCACCACCCCCAACTACGGCTCACGCTCCCTCAAGATCCTCGAGAACACCGTCCTCGAGGCCATCGCCCGCCGACAGGGCTTCAGCCGTAAGCACCTGCACCCCACCAAGTTCGACGTCAGCTCGCTGTCGTCCGCGTTGCGTGACGCTGGCCTCGAACGGGTCCTCGTTCAGCCCATGTCCTACGACTGGGTGTTGAGCGCGTTCGCCACCCGGCCCTCCTGAGAACTCCATGACCTCTGAAATCACGCTCGAAGACTTCAAGCGGTACTACCCCTACGCGCCGACCGCGCTGGCCATCAAGGAGTGCGTGCGCCTGAACGCGCTGCGCGGCCTCGACTGCCCGGGGCCCATTCTCGACGTCGGATGCGGCGATGGCCTGTTCGCGACGCTCGCCTTCGGCGGGCGCGAGGTCTGGGGCATCGACATCGACGGCAACGAGGGGCGCAGGGCGCAGGCGAGCCAGGCCTACAGCCACGTCATCCTCGCCGACGTCACGCAGGCGCGACTCCCCGAGGCCTTCTTCGGCAGCTGCGTCGCCAACTGCAGCCTGGAGCACGTCCCAGACATCGACGCGGCCGGGCGCACCATCCTGCGGGCGCTCAAGCCGGGCGGCATCTTCTACACGTTCGTGCCAGCCCGGGAGTGGGCCGACTCGCTGCTGACCGCGCAGGCACTGCGCAAGCTGGGCCTGGGTTCGCTGGCCGACACGGTCACGGAGACGATCAACTCGGTGTTCAAGCACCGGCACCTCGAAGACGCCGCCGGCTGGGCGCGCATCTTCGAGAACGCCGGCTTCGAGGTGACGCGCGTCGACCCCATCGGGACGACGGCCTCCACCATGGCCTTCGAGGCCTTCCTCGTGCCTTCGCTCGCCGGGCGGTTGAACAAGGCGCTCACCGGGAAGTGGACGTTGATCCCCGGTATGCGGCAGTTCGGAGCCGTGCCCGTGTACGCGCTGGTGAAGGCGCTGCTGGCGATGAACCCGGCCCAGACGCCGACCGCTGAGTTCCTGCTCGTCGCCCGTCGCCCCACGTCGTGAAGGCGGGCGACGCACCACTGCTCGCCCCCAGCGGGCTGCTCGCCGCGGTGTTGCTCGGTCGCGCAGTCCAGTTCGGGAACGGCGCCTTCACCCCCGAGGCCTTCGCCTGGCTCACCGCCGCGGTGCTAGTGCTGGCCGTCGGGTGGCTGTGGCCCGCGCGCCTGTTTCCCGCCCGCCTCGCCGAGCAGCTGCTCCCGGTGATCGGCGCCCTCGGGCTGGCCTACTGCTTCGCCGTCATCTCCACCTCATCTCCGGCCATCTACCTGCGACCCCGGGGGCCGAACCCGTGGGCGACGTACCAGGGAGGGCTGGCCGTGGCCGCCGTGTGCGCCGGGCTGGCGTTCTCCAACGGCCGTGGGCTCCGCAGGCTGGGCCACGCCGGGCTGCTGCTCACCTACGCCGTCCTCGGCGACTGGCTGATCAAGACCTCGCCGCAGCCGGTCATCGACGTCTGGCACATTCACCGGGAGTCCATCGAGGCGCTGCTCCGCGGCGTGAACCCGTACACCATCACCTTCCACAACATCTACCCCGACGGGCGCTTCTTCGGCCCCGGCATGGTGGAGAACGGGCGGCTGATGTTCGGGTACACCTACCCTCCGCTCTCGCTCCTGCTCTCGGTCCCCGGGCAGGTGCTGGGCGGCGACTACCGCTACGCGTTGCTGGCCTGCAACCTGGTCACCGCGGGCGTCATGCTCTTCGTCCGCCCCTCGGTGAGCGCCTCCGCCGCCGCGGCGCTGTTCCTCTTCACTCCCCGGTCGTTCTTCGTCCTCGAGCAGGGGTGGACCGAGCCCATGCTGCTGATGTGCCTCGCGCTGGTGGCCCTCGCGGGGCTGAAGGCGCCGCGGCTCTTCCCCTACGCCCTCGGCCTG
>CALNBU010000262.1 GCA_937875615.1 uncultured Archangium sp. | reverse complement strand
CGAGGAGACGGGCTCGGTGCTGCGCCAACCCAGCGGGTGCGGCGAGCCGCCCATGCCGCCCACGCGGTGGCAGCGCACGCAGTTGCTGGCCGCGCCCTGGTCGTGGCACGCGGCGCAGCTGGAGACGTCGCGCCGGGCCTCGCGCCCGTGCTGGTTGTTGAAGGCCCCCAGCCCGCCCGCCCCCCCCAGCGGATGCGGGCTGGCCGCGCCGCGCACCGAGGCGCTCACGCCCCGCGAGGCGTGGCACGCGTCGCACTCGGTGCGCGCGTGACAGGTGAAACAGGTGCCGGGCTGCGACCCGGCCTCGAGGCCGTGCCGGGACAGGAAGTCGAAGCGATGCACGTACTCGCGCTCGATGGCCTCCGGGTTCCTGGTCTGCGGGCCCAGCGGCTTGCTGGAGTCGTGGCAGGCGTCGCAGCTGGTCTGCGCGTGACACTGGCTGCACAGCGCGCCTTCGGCCCGGGCCTCGCCGCCGTGCCGCTTCATCCACGCCGCGTCGTGCGACAGGAAGCTGACGGGCCTCAGCCCGCGGAGGTCCGCGCGCTGGTGGCAGCCGCTGCACTGGCCCTGCTCGAACTCAGCCTGGTGGTTGTGACAACCGGTGCAGGTGGCCATGGGTGGGAAGAGTGGCGGCCCGCCCTCCACGCCCACCGCGCCGGCGTGACACTTCACGCATTGGCCGGCGATGGCCGGGAGCTGCAGGTGCTGCGGGTGCGAGAAGATGATGCGCTTGCCCGCTGGCACCTCGGCGATGGCCGGCCGCACCGCGCTCCGCCACCGCTGGGCGCCGTCCTGGTGACAGGCGCTGCACTGCCCCGCCGCGGGCAGGGTGTACGTGCCGTGAGCCTCGGTGTGACAGCTGGTGCACGAGAGGCACCCGGGCTGGCCCTCTCCTCCGCAGGCGACCTCCGCCAGGTGCGTGCGGTGCGGGAAGCGCGTCAGCAAGGTGCGGGTGCAGGCGGCGGCCACCACCACCAGACCGGCCACCACCGCCGCGCGGGTGAAGGCGGGGCTCACGAGCCACCTCCGGCGCTGACCGGGTCGAGCTCGAGCACCACGCGTGCCAGCGCCTGCGCTTCGAAGGCCGCGTAGGGCGTGGTCATCACCGTGCCCGACACCAGCCCGGAGACCCACGACGAGAAGCGGTACTCGAGGCTGGTGATGCCGGTGGCCGACACCCGCACACCGCGCACCTCGGTGTCATAGAAATAGATGGCCGCGTCCGCCGAGGTGCTGAGCTCCCGCGTCGCCCGCCAGCGCGCCGCGACGCGCAGCTGGGTGAAGCCCGAGGGCGGGACCCAGGCGCGCGACACCTCCGCCAGCACCAGCCAGCGCCGGTCGAGGCCGGGCGTCCACTGCAGGCGGGCCGTGCCGCGGCCACCGAGCTGGTCGCCCTCGAAGAGCTGGCCGGCGCCGCGCAACGTCGCCGTGAGCGAGCCCGGCAGCTTGAGCCGCGTCTCGGCGCCGAGCTCGTGCCAGGCGGCGCCACCGAAGGCCGCCAGCACCGACGACTTCGACAACAGCAGCGCCGGTTGCTGGAACCCGTAGTCGATCGAGATGGGCAGCGCCTCCAGCGCGGTGACGTCCGCGAACACCCGCGCCTCCGGCACCGACAGCGAGGCGACGTCGAACGACACCCGCCCGCCCAGCTGCAACCACGAC
>CALNBU010000261.1 GCA_937875615.1 uncultured Archangium sp. | reverse complement strand
GGCGCGGGCCACGAAGAGGCCGCCCCGCCGCTGCTCGACTCGGCGCGGGTGCTGCCCATGCTGGGGCTGCTGGCGGTGGCCATGGGCCTGGGCAGCGTGGTGTCATCGCTGTTGACGGAGGCCGGCGTGGTGTTGCCTTCCTACATCGGCGCCATGCTGGTGGCCGCGGTGCTGCGCAACCTCGATGATCTGAGAAGCACCCCCTTCGTCTCCGAGCCCATCATCGAGACGCTCGGCGAGGGCGCCCTGCAGCTCTTCATCGTGATGGCGCTGCTCACCCTGCACCTGTGGACGCTCTGGGAGCTGGCGCTGCCCGCCCTGGTGATGCTCGCCGCGCAGGTGGCCCTGGTGGCCGGGCTCTGCGTCCTGGTCTTCAGGGTCATGGGCCGCGACTACGAGGCGGCGGTGACGGCCGGCGGCTTCAGCGGCTTCATGCTGGGCACGACCGCCAACGCCATGGCCTGCATGAGCGAGCTGACGAAGCGCCACGGCCCGGCGCCGCGCGCGTGGTTCATCGTCCCGCTGGTGGGCGCCTTCCTCATCGACTTCGCCAACTCGGTGCTGGTGACGGCGCTGATGAACCTCTTCGGCCGCGCGCCGACCTGAGTCAGCGCCACGTCACCCGGAACGACGCCGCGTCGCCCTCGTGGCGCACCGGCGTCAACGACACCTCGCGGCGGAAGACGAGGAACCCGCGCTCCAGCATGCCCACCAGGTAGCGCGGCGACTCCGAGAAGACGTCGTTGACGTCGAGGCGCACGGCGTCGGGCGCCTCGTCGGTCGCGGTGACGACGCTGAAGGAGTTCCCCGAGCGGAAGACGCGGCCCAGCCGGTCGATGATGCGGCGGGTGCTGAGCACCGTGAGCAGCACGCTGACCGCGCGGCCGATGGGCGTGTCGAGGTAGTTGGCCGAATACTGCCGGCCCAGCTGCTCACAGCCTTCCTCCACGGTCAGCGCCGGAAAGAAGTGCTGGCGCTGCACCGTGAGGCAGCGCCGCCAGATGGCGTACTCGTAGGCGGGCAGCGGCCGCTTCACGTCGAACCCCGCCTCCCGGTAGGCCGCGAGCAGCGCCGGGTCCGTCGCCGGGAACGCCTTGAGGAACTGGGCCTCCATGGTCTGCGTGAAGAAATAGCGCTCGGCGCCGGCGCTCCCGGAAACAGGGGACGTGCTCATCGCGCGGGAGCGTACACGACCGGCGGTGGGCGACGGGCGCTCGCGTGGGCAAGCCGCCCTGCTAGCGTCGCGCCGTGGAGTTCTTCACACAGCTCGCCCAGGAAGCCTTCGACTCGCACACGCCGTACCTGCTGCTGCTGGTGGCGGTGGCCTTCGCCCTCTCGAAGCTCTCCGCCGTCGACAAGCCCCGCTTCCGGGCGATGTTCTTCTTCATCGCCGCGCACCTGCTTGGGCTGCTGGTCACCGCGGGCTTCGTCGTCGCCGGCTCGGACCTCGACGCCGTCAGCCGCACGCCCACCTGGGTCTTCGGCGCGGTGGGCATCGTGGGCGCCGCGGCCACGCTGCTCTTCTCGGTGGTGTTGCCGCGCATGCGGCTCCACACCCCGCTCATCGTTCAGGACGTGGTGGTGGCGCTGAGCATGGTGGCCGCCGCGGTCGCGGTGCTGAGCCGCGCCGGCGTCAACCTCTCGGGGCTCATCGCCACCTCCGCGGTGTTCACCGCCATCCTCGGCTTCTCGCTGCAGGACGTCATCGGCAACGTGGCCGGGGGCCTCGCGCTCCAGGTCGACAACTCGGTGGAGCTCGGAGACTGGATCACCGTCGGAGACGTCACCGGCCGGGTGGTGGAGATCCGCTGGCGGCACACCGCGGTGGAGACGCGAGACTGGGAGACGGTGTTGATCCCCAACACGGTGATGACCAAGTCCAACGTGGTGGTGCTGGGGCGACGGCAGGGGCAGCCGCTGCAGCTTCGGCGGTGGGTGCGCTTCAGCGTCGACTGGCGCTTCCAGCCCGGCGACGTCATCGACGTGGTGCAGGGCGCGGTGCGCGCCGCGAACATCTCCCGCATGGCGAAGGAGCCCGCGCCCAACGTGGTGCTCACCGACATGACCGAGACCTACGGGCAGTACGCGGTGCGCTACTGGCTCACTGATCTCGCCGTCGATGACCCCACCGACTCGGAGGTGCGGGCCTGCGTGTACTTCGCGCTGCAGCGCGCGCAGATGCCGCTGGCCATGCCCGCCCAGGCCATCTTCCTCACCGAGGAGACCCACGACCGGAAGGTGAGCAAGACGGAGAAGCAGCTCGCGCGGTGCCGCCGGCTGCTCGACACCCTGCCGCTGTTCTCCGGCCTCAGCGACGCGGAGCGGGCAGAGCTGGCGAGCAACATGCGCTACGCGCCCTACGCCAGGGGCGAGGTGATGACGCGCCAGGGCGCGGAGGCCCACTGGCTGTACCTGGTGGAGGAGGGCACCGCGAGCGTCTGCGTGTCAGACGGCACGAAGGAGCGCGAGGTGGCCCAGCTGCAGGGGCCCTGCTTCTTCGGAGAGATGTCGCTGCTCACCGGCGTGGTGGCGCCGTCGAGGCTGCCGTAGGTGTTGC
>CALNBU010000260.1 GCA_937875615.1 uncultured Archangium sp. | reverse complement strand
GGAGTGGGCGGGGTTGCCCGCGTCGGCCGCCACGCCCGCGCTGTCGATGCGGAAGCGCGCCGCGACGCCGCGCTCGTCTCCGTCGGTGCCACCGTTGGTCGAGCCGCGGCCCGCCGTGGCTGCGCCGAGGCCTCCGCCGCCGGTCGTCGCGGCGCCCATCGTCGAGGTGGAGCCGCTGCAGCCGTCGGCCTCCGAGGGCGCGCTGCCTGCCGCGGGCTCGCTCGAGGCCATCGCGCCGCCGACGCTGTACTACCTCGCCGCCGCTAACGAGGTGACGGGGCTGGTGACGCTCTCGCTGCACGACCGCGCGCTGTCGGTGCACTTCAAGCGGGGCAACCCGGAGGCCATCGACTCCGACCACCCGGGCGACTCCCTGGAGACCTTCCTCGGGGCGCAACGGTTGGTGACGGCGGAGCAGCTCGCGCAGGCGAAGCGAGAGGCGCCCCGCTTCGGCGGCGAGCTGCTGCCCGCGCTCTTCGGGCTGGGGCAGGTCAACCCCAACAGCATCTTCCCTCACCTGGGGGCGCGCGCGTCGGGCCTGCTGCTGCGCTTCCTCAGCGCGGAGAACGGTGGGTTCACGTTCTCTCCGGTCGAGCTCCCGCCCGCGAAGTCGATGCCGCTGGGCAACCGCTGGGCGGTCTACCTCGACGCGCTGCGGAAGTTGCCCTTCGCCGACCTCCGCCGCCGCCTCGCGCGCGCGTGGGACCTCCCGGTGATGAAGGCCGGGGGCCGGGTGGCGCTCGCCGACGTACGCCTCACGCCGCAGGAGACGCGCGCGCTCAACTACTTCGACGGCGTGCGCTCGCTCGCGCTGCTGGCCCGGGACCTGCCCGGCGAAGCCGAGCTGCTGGTGCGCACCGCCTTCATGTTGCACGCGCTGGAGTTGGTGTCCTTCGCCGGGGTGTCGTTGGCCAGCCCCGAGCCCGCACGCCCCTCTTCGCCCTCCGGCGCGCCGGTCAGGCCCTCCATGGCCGGGCCCCCGCGCGTCGCGCCCGCGGCGGCGCCGGCTCCCCAGGCGCCCAGCGT
>CALNBU010000259.1 GCA_937875615.1 uncultured Archangium sp. | reverse complement strand
GGGAGCAGCGCCAGCTCGGGGTGCGCCCCGCTGTGCACGGTCTCCTCGGCGGGCCGCACGATGGGCTCGGGCAGCGAGAGGTCCTGGTCCATCTTGTAGAACTCGCGCTCCACCACCCCGCGGACCTCGTCGGTCTGCCGTCGGAATTCGCGCATGAACTTGCCGATGCCGCGCGCCAGCTCAGGCAGGCGGCTGGGGCCCAGCACCAACAGGGCCACCACGGCGATGAGCGCGATTTCTCCGGAGCCGATGTTGAACACGACGGTCCCGTTGTAGCGCCAAACCCGACTCAGCGGCGAACGGGAAAGGCGGTGCCCCGGCCGCAGTACACGAAGGTTCCGTTGGGGGCCTTGCCGGCGCGGCGCAGGCCCGAGAAGGCGAGGCTGGCGCCGCTGCGCGCGGGCCCCAGCGAGGGGTCGTCGATGCGCAGCACCACGGGCAGGCCAGCGGCCAGCCCATCGAAGGGAGAGAGCAGCTCGGCGGTGACGAAGCTCTTGCCCTGGGAGCAGCCGTTGTTGGCGATGCCGTAGTAGGGGAACGAGCCGCTCACCGACACCACCTTGACGCGCGCGTCCTCCACCAGGGAGCCCGGCTGGAAGCGGGGGTCCTGCTGGGCCTCGGCGGCGCTGGTGGCCGGCGTCAGCGACGACTTCGCGGGGGTGGCGCTGGTCTCGCCCGGGCGCACCACGCGGCGCTTGTCTTCTTCCGCCTGGCGACGGGCCTCGGCGGTGAGGCGCTTGGCGTCCTCGGCGGCCTTCCGCTCTTCCTCCTTGCGGCGGCGCGCGTCCTCCGCGGCGCGGCGCTTGTCTTCCTCCGCGCGGCGACGGTCTTCGGCGGCCAGGCGCTTCGCCTCGGCGGCCTCGTCGGCCTTGCGCTTGCGGTCTTCTTCGGCGGCGCGCTTCGCCTCGTCGGCCTTGCGCTTGCGGTCCTCCTCGGCGGTGCGCCTGGCCTCGGCGGCCTCGTCGGCCTTGCGCTTGCGGTCTTCCTCGGCGGTGCGCCTGGCCTCGGTGGCTTCGTCGGCCTTGCGCTTGCGGTCTTCCTCGGCGGTGCGCCTGGCCTCGGCGGCTTCGTCGGCCTTGCGCTGCTTCTCGTCTTCAGCGGTGCGCTTCGCCTCGGCCGCGGCGTCGGCTTTGCGCTGCTTCTCTTCCTCTTCCTTGCGCTTCTTCTCGTCGAGCGAAGCCTTGCGCTCCTCTTCGCGGCGCTTGCGGTCTTCTTCGGCGGCCAGCTTCTTCTCTTCCAGCTCCAGCTTCTTCCGCTCCAGCTCGTCGCGCTGCCGGGTCAACTGGGCCTCGCGCTCCTCGGCCTGCTTCTTCTGGCGCTCGAGCTCGTCCTCTTTGCGCTTCTCCTCGGCGAGGCGCTTCTCTTCAGCCTTCCGCTGGCGCTCCTCTTCGGCGAGGCGCTTCTTTTCTTCCGCGTCGAGCTTCCGCTTCTCGGCGGCGAGGCGCTTCTCGTCTTCTTTCCGCTGCTTCTCTTCTTCGGCGAGGCGCTTCTTCTCGGCCTCCTGCTCCTTCTTCTTGTTCTCGAGGTCGCGCGCCTCGCGGACCTTGCGCTCCTCCTCGGCCTTCGCGGCCTGGGCTTCGGCGTCGGCCTTCGCCTTCGCGGCGGCCTCTTCCGCGGCCTTGGCCCTCGCTTCGGCTTCCGCGGCGCGGGCCTCGGCCTCGGCGCGCTTCTTCTCTTCAGCCTCGCGCTTCTTGCGCTCCTCTTCGGCGCGCAGCGCCTGGTCGCGGTCGGTGGCGGTGATGGCCTTGCGCCGTTGCGACCCGGTGGAGTCGAGGGGGGCGCCTGGCGCGGCGATTTCGATGTCCTCCTGGGCGAAGGAGGGAGCGGCGATGGCGGCGGCCAGCGAGAAGGTCAGCAGTCGTTTGGTCATACGGGCGGGGAGGGCTGTAGCGCAGGGACGCGGGGCGGATCAACGTCGGGGACGGAGCGCCGCCCGGGTTCAGGGCGCCGCTTCCTGCAGCGCCGCGCGGCCGCGCACGCCGCGCTCCACCTGGAGAATCAGCAGCGGCACCAGCGCGGTGAGCGCGATGCTGGTCAGCGCCACCAACGGCATGCCGGTGAGCCGGCGGCTCTCGCCGTCGCCGACGGTGGAGAGCAGCACCGAGGAGCCGAAGGCCGCCAGCGCCGACGCGCCGTGCTGCACCGCCGACTGCATCGAGGTGAAGCGTGCCCGCAGCGCCGGCGGCGGCACGCGGATGGTGAGCGTGTTGTAGGCGACGTTGCGCAGGCCGTTGAAGGTCATGAAGCCCACGAACACGCCCAGCACCGCCGTCACCGGGAGCGACGGGTGCTGGAGGTAGAACGCCGCGTACAGCAGCGTCGCCTGGCAGACGGAGGCGAACACCGCCACGCGGAAGCTCCCGAAGCGGTCCACCAGGCGGCCCCCCGACTGCGTGGCCAGCAGGCTCGCCACGCCGCCGAGGCCGTAGCCCCACTTGAGCTGCTCTCTGGGGAATCCGAGGTTCAGCTGCGCGTACGACGCGATGTTGGGGATGATGATGAACCCCGCCATCATCACCACCGCGGTCATGGTGTAGCTGTTGAGCACCAGCCCGTCGCGCAGCAGCTCCATGCTGCGGGGCGGCGGCTGGCCGGCGGCGCGCTCCAGGTGGCCGGTCATCGGCGGCAGCATGAAGATGGCCGCGCCGCACACCACCAGGCCCAGCGCCGCGGTGGCCAGGAAGGGCGAGCGCCACCCGAAGTGCTCCGCGAACCACAGGCCTGCGGGCACGCCCAGCACCGAGGCCAGCGAGAAGGCGCCCATCACCGTGCCCATGGCCCGGCCGCGGAGGTGCGCGGGGATGGAGTCGGCGATGATGGACAGCGAGAGCGAGGTGGCGGGCCCGCCGAAGGCCCCGGCCAGCACCCGGGCCAGCAGCAGGGTGGGGAGGTCGAAGGCCAGCCCGCCGGCGGCGGTGCCCGCCACCAGCCCCAGCATGGCCACCGCCAGCGCCTTGCGGCGGTCGAAGCGGTCGAGGAACAAGGAGCCAGCCAGCCCCGAGAGGCAGGCGGCGGCGGTGTAGGCGCCGCCCACGTAGCCCAGCAGCGACTCGTCGATGCCGAGGGCGTGCGCGAAGTCGGGCCCCAGCGGCATCACCATCACGAAGTCGAGGATGTTGATGAACTGCACCGCGGCGATGAGGAAGACGATGCCCCATTGCCTGCGGCTCAGCGTGGTCTCGGGCATCTCGCGGGGTCCATAGGAGAAAGCACCGCGCGCCGTCAGCAAACTTGTGCAACGAATGGGTGGGTGCGGCGCCTGGTCTCAGTCGCGGTGTTCTGCGCGGTCGCGGCGCAGTTGGTGCTGCTGGCCCGCGACCGTGGCGTGGAGCTGGTGGTGCGCTCCACGCTGCTGGTCACCTCGCTGGCGCTGGCCGCCTGGCTGCTGCACCTGACGTTGCACGAGCTGGGTCACCTGGTGGCCTCGCGCTTCGCGGACTTCACCTTGCGCGGGCTGCGCTTCGGTCCGCTGCAGCTCGACTTCACCGGCCCGCGGGTGCGGGCGCGCCTGGGCTTCGACCTGAGCGGCGGCGTCAACGCCCTGCCGCGGGGCACGGCGGGGCTCTCCCGGAGGCTCCGCCTGGTGGCCGGCGCCGGGCCGCTCACCACCGCGCTGGTGACGGCGGCGGCGGGGTGGTGGTGGCAC
>CALNBU010000258.1 GCA_937875615.1 uncultured Archangium sp. | reverse complement strand
TTCCTCGCGGTCCTGAAGTCGGAGGGCTGACGTGGCGGCGGGACTGGCCGATGAAGCGCAGCGCAGGCTCTCCGCCGACGAGCAGGGGGCCAGCAGGCGCTGGCGGTGGGTCGACCGGCTGCTGAGCCTGTGGGCGCCGGTGACGGTGCTGGCGCTGGTCTTCGTTGGCTACCTCACCGTGGTGGAGTCGGTGGTCTGCACCTACCTCTGGCTGCAGCCGGTGATGCAGGGCCTGGGGCTGATCTGCTTCTTCTGGTGGGTGGCGCTGCTGCTGCTGCGCACCCCGCTGGGGAAGAAGTGGGACCAGCCGCGGGCCGCCCGCTACCTCGCCGAAGAGGTGCTGTCCGAGGCGGAGCAGCTGGTGAAGAAGGCCCGGGAGCGGCTCAAGCCCGACGAGCGCGCGCAGCTGGTCGACGCCACGGCGGCGGTGTTCCGCAGCTACGGCGCCCCAACGGCGGACGTCGAGCAGGCGGCGCGCGCGCTGTCGAAGGTGGTGGAAAAGCACCTCAAGCGCTTCCGTGGCGGCGCGGTCGACGCCGGGAGCGGCTTCATCAAGGCGCTGGCCATCGCGCTGGCCTTCCGCGCGGTGTTGCTCGACCCGTTCAAGATCCCCTCGGGCTCGATGCTGCCCACTTTGGAGCTGGGCGATCAGATCTTCGTCAACAAGTTCCTCTATGGCGTGCGGCTCCCCTTCACCAACCACGTCCCCTTCGTGTTGGTGCGGGAGCCGAAGAAGGGCGACGTCATCGTCTTCAACAACCCCGTCGAGCCGTCGGTGGACTACGTCAAGCGCGTGGTGGGCGCGCCGGGCGACACGCTCGCCTTCACGCCCGAGGGGCTGATGGTGAACGGGACCCTCGCCGAGCGCACGGTCGAGAACGAGTCCTACGGGAGCTGGGAGCACCCGGAGGTCACCATCACCAGCCTCGCCATGGCGCGCTACTGGTTCAGCACCTGGTTCACCAACGACTGGAGCGAGCACCACGGCACGCTCTACCGGGAGCGCTTCGACGGCCCTCCGCACCTGATCATCGACACGCCCGCCAGCCGGCTGCGCACCTTGTCGATCCAGCGCGATCGGGAGGTGACGGTGCCGCCGGGTCACGTCTTCGTGATGGGCGACAACCGCAACAATTCGTCGGACAGCCGCCTGGGGCTCGGCGGAGGGACCAACGCCACCGAGTTCGTCCCCTTCGGCAACATCAAGGGCAAGGCGACGGTGATCTGGTTCTCGCTGTCGCACGGCGGGTTCCTCAGCTCCATCTTCGGGGGCACCGGCATCCGCTACGACCGCTTCTTCAAGCCGGTGACGATGTGTGGTGACGAGCCGCTGCGGCGGTGACCTTTCGCGACTTGACGAGGTGTCGCCGCCGTGCGACGTCCAACAGCCGTGCGACGCAACGGCGAGACGAACCCCGTCACGATCATCTTGATCCTGGCGCTGACGGCAGCCGGCTTCTACGGCTACCACGTAGGCCCCGTGTACTGGGACAACCTCGAGGCCAAAGAGGCCTGCGCACAGGCCTTCAACCTCTACTGGCTCAACGGCGCCGAGAGCGCGAAGAGCACCATGCTCTTCAGGTTGAACAGCAAGGTCGGCAAGCACCTGGAGGTCGACGACGACGGGGTGGAGCGCTGGCTCCCGGGGCTGGGCGTCGACCCCGACAACGTGATCATCGAAGAGACCGCGGGCACGCTCACCGTGCGCGTGACCTACGACCGCGTGGTGCACTTCAAGCCGCTCAAGAAGCGGAAGGTGTTCCACGTCGTCGCCGAGAAGGTCGGCCAGAAACTCCAGTGAGCGCCAGTCGGCACCTGTTGGGGATCGAGGGCCTGGGGCGCTCCGAGCTCGAGGCGCTGCTGTCGCGCGCTCAGCAGTACCGGGAGGGACACGTCGGCGGCCGGCACCTGGTGGGCCGCGTGGTGGCCAACGTGTTCTACGAGCCCTCGACGCGCACCCGGGCCAGCTTCGAGGTGGCCGCCGCCGGCCTCGGCGCGCACGTCCTGAACTGGTCGGTGAGCGGCTCGTCGGCCTCCAAGGGCGAGACGCTGGTGGACACCGCGAAGAACATCGCGGCGCTGGGGGTGAGCATCATCGTGGTGCGCCACCAGAGCAGCGGCGCGGCGGCGCTGGTGGCCAGCTCGGTGAGCTGCGCGGTGGTGAACGCGGGCGACGGCCAGCATGAGCACCCCTCGCAGGCGCTGCTTGACGCCTTCACGCTCTGGCGTCGTTGGGGCTCCCTGGAGGGGCGGCGCGTGGCGGTGGTCGGCGACGTGCTGCACAGCCGGGTGGCGCGCTCCAACCTGCACGCCCTCAAGGCGCTGGGCGCCAACCTCATCTTCTGTGGGCCGCCCACCATGCTCCCGGTGGGCCTGGCCGAGCTGGGGGTGGAGGTCACCACCTCGCTCGACGCGGCGCTCGCCGGCGCCGACGCGGTGATGATGTTGCGCATCCAGCGGGAGCGCGAGGCCGAGGCGCTCTTCCCCAGCGCGTGGGAGTACCACCGGCGCTGGGGGCTCACCAGCGAGCGCGCGGCGTCGCTGAAGGCCGACGCGGTGGTGCTGCACCCCGGTCCGGTGAACCGTGGGCTGGAGCTCGCGCCCGACGTGGCCGACGGGCAGCGCAGCCTGATCCTGGAGCAGGTCGAGAACGGCGTCGCGGTGCGCAAGGCCATCCTGGAGGCGGTGTCATGAAGCTGCTGCTTCGGGGCGGCCGGCTGATGGACCCCTCCGAGCGCCGAGACGGCGCTGGTGAGGTGTTGGGGGTCGACGGGATCATCGCCGAGGTGGGCGCCCGGCTCGACGCCGGCGACGCGCGGGTCATCGACGTGACAGGCGCGTGGGTGACGCCGGGCTTCGTCGATCTCCACAGCGTGCTGGCCGACGAGCGCGACGTCGACGCCGCGCTGCGCGGAGGCTTCACCACGGTGGTGACGGTGCCCGGCAGCGAGTCCATCCGCAGCGAGCGGCTGCAGGTGATCCCCGCCGCGCCGCTCACCGCGCGCCTCGAAGGCAACGAGCTGGGCGAGGTCGACGACAGCGCAGTGGAAATCGCGCGTCTGAAAGACAGCATCGAAGCGTCGGGCATGCCCGACGAGGTGTTGAGCCATGCCCGCAAGGAGCTAGGCCGTCTGCAACGAGCTGGGCGAGGTCGACGACGGCGCGCTGTGCCTGAGCCAGGGCTTCCGGCCGTTGCCCCGCGCCGGGGTGCTGCGGCGCGCGCTGCAGTACACGGGTGGCCGCGGGCCGCTGCTGGTGGTGCACGCCGAAGATCCGTCGTTGACGGGGGCGGGGGTCATCGGCGCCGGGTTGACGGCCACGCGGCTGGGGCTGGCGTCGGTGCCGGCCTCGGCGGAGACGTCGATCATCGCGCGGGATCTCGAGATCCTCGAGGAGACCGGCGGGCGGCTCCACTTCGCGCACCTCACCTGCGCGCGCAGCGTGGAGCTGATCGCGCAGGCGCGGCAGCGCGGGCTGCACGTGAGCTGCGACGTCACGCCGCACCACCTCACGCACGACGCCCGCCTCGCCGAGGGCTACGCGCTGGCGGCGCGGGTGTGGCCGCCGCTGAGGCGCGAAGAGGACGCCGCGGCGCTCCGGCGCGGGTTGGCGGACGGCGCCATCGACGCCATCGCCTGCGACCATGTGCGCGTCGACGTCCTCGACCGCGAGCACCCCTTCGAGCAGTGCGCGCCGGGTTGTGAGGCCTTCGAGCAGGCGCTCCCGGCCGTCGCCGCGAGCGGGGTGTCGGCGGCCCGCCTGGTGGAGGTGCTGGCCTGCGCGCCGGCCCGGCTGCTGGGGCTCCGCCATGGGTTGGCGCCCGGCGTGCCGGCGGCCATCACCGTCATCGAGCCCTCGAGCTGGAGCGTCCGCGGCACCGTCATCGGCCGCCACCACACTTTCCCCCGGGAGTCTGCAACGTGAAACGCGCGGTACTGGCACTGGCTGATGGCACGGTCTTCGAGGGCAGGGCCTTCGGCGCCTTCGAAGATGCGGTGGGCGAGGTGGTCTTCAACACCTCCATGACCGGCTACCAGGAGATCCTGACCGACCCGTCGTACGTCGGCCAGATGGTGACCATGGCCTGGCCACACATCGGCAACGTGGGCACCAACCCCGACGACCAGGAGTCGTCGCGCCCGCACGCGGTGGGGCTGGTGGTGCGGGAGTACAGCGAGCCCTCGAACTACCGGTCCACCGAGTCGCTCCACGCGTACCTCTCGCGCTGGGGCGTCGCCGGCATCGAGGGCCTCGACACGCGCCGCCTGGTGCGCCACCTCCGCACGCACGGCTCCCAGATGGGGACGCTGTCGTCTGGCGGGGCCAGCGTGGCGGCGCTGGTGAGCCGCGCCCGGGAGGCGCCGGGCATGGAGGGGCAGGATCTCGCCACCGGCATCTCCACGCGGGCGCGCTACGAGTGGTCCCAGCCCACGCCGCGGGTGTTGCCAGACGACGTCGCCTCGAAGACGCCGCCCACCTACCGGGTGGTGGCCATCCAAGTTGCGGAACAATTGTCGGATTATCTGCTGACCGGCGGCATCACCAACGCGCTCAACGTCCCCAGCCTGTCGGCGGAAGAAGCGCCGAAGCTGCGCCCCTATATG
>CALNBU010000257.1 GCA_937875615.1 uncultured Archangium sp. | reverse complement strand
ACCGACTTCGTCCCATAGCCCTTCTCGAGCGCGCGGAAGGCGGCCTGGAACGCCGGCCCCGAGGGGTCCGTGTACCACCAGCCCGCGGCGGAGTCGGGGCGCACCTCACATTCGAGGCCCCAGGGCGTGGCCCGCTTCAGCGCGTCGATGAGCGCCTGCTGGACCTGCCTGGGGTCGAGGTCGGGCACGATGCGGATCCCCACCCGCGCCCACGCCGACTCGCAGACGATGTTGCGCGCGTCCTTGCGCGAGCTGGCCTGAATGGCGTTGACGGTGAGCGACGGCTGACGCCAGTTGGTCTCCCAGGGGTGACGTCCTCCGCCCATCAACTCCGCGCCGGGCAGCAACCCGGCCTGGCGGCGGAACGTCTCGTCGTCTCCGGGCAGCGAGGCGATGGAGCGCTGCTCGTCGTCGGTGAGCGGCTTCACCTGCTCCAGCACCCCGGGGATGGCGATGGAGCCGTCGGCGTGCGTCAACGACGCCAGCATCTTCGAGAGGCCCATCACCGGGTCGGGCACCGGGCCACCCCACATGCCGGAGTGCAGCGACTGCTTGAGGGCCCGCACCTCCACGTCGACGGTGACCAGCCCGCGGAGCGCGGTCGTAATCGACGGCAGGCCCGTCTCGAAGTTCGCGGTGTCGGTCAAGACGATGGCGTCGGCCGACAGCAGCGCGCGGTGCTGCTGCAGGAAGGCCGAGAGGTGTTCGGAGCCGACCTCCTCTTCGCCCTCGATGACCACCTTCACGTTGAGCGGCAGCCCGCCGGCCTCACGCCAGGCCTCCACCGCGCTGGTGTGCACCACGATGCCCGCCTTGTCGTCGGCCGCGCCGCGGGCGAAGAGGCGCCCGTCGCGCTCGGTGGGCTCGAAGGGGGGCGATTTCCACGCCGCCTCGTCGCCGGCGGGCTGCACGTCGTGGTGGGCGTACAGCAACAGCGTGGGCTGCCCGGGCGCCTTGAGGACCTCGCCGTAGACGTAGGGGTGGGCGCCGTCGATCTCCAGCAACTGCACGTTCTCGAAGCCCCGCTTCCTCAGCAGCGCCGCGGTGGCTTCGGCGCTGGCGCGCACCTGCGCGGGGTCGAAGCCGTCGAAGGAGACCGACGGAATGCGAACCAACGTCTTGAGATCTTCCAGGTACTCCGCCTTCTTCCCGGCGAAGTGCTTCAGCGCGTTCTCGAGGCTCATGACGCGACTCAACTACTCCACCGGAGGCGCCGCTACAGACGAATCACCATGCGCGCCAGGAGCGGCTCCACGTCGGCCTCGGTCAGGCCCAGCTGGCGCACGTCGAGCTCCCGCAGCTCCGGCAACGCGCCCAGCGCCGGCACCGCCGCCTTCGTCACCCGCGTCCCCAGCAACCCCAGGGCGCGCAGGGTGGCGGGCAACGCCACCACCGTGGTGTCGTCCGCCGAGGTCCCCGCGAGGAACAACCCCTCCAGCCTGGTGGAGCGCAGCGCCGTCAACCCCGCGGCCGTCACCTTCTCGCAGAGGCCGAGGTCGAGCTGCGTCAACGCGGGCGCCTCCGCCAGCGCCCGGAGCCCCACGTCGGTGAGCGGCACGCGCCCCAGCGAGAGCTGACGGAGCCGCGGCAGCGCCGCCAGCGCGGCCACCCCCACGTCGGCCACCGGCGTGAAGTTGAGCTTGAGCAGCTCGAGCCGCGGCGCGTGCGCCGCCAACCAGCGGGCCTCTTCGTCACCGACGGGCAGACGGCTGAGGTCGAGCGTGCGCAGCGCCCCCACGTTGGGCAACGTCCGCAACTGCGCGCGCGACAGCCCGGTCTTCTCCAACCGCAGCGTGTGCAGCGCCTGCAGCCCGGCGAGCGTGGAGAGCTGCGCGTCGTCGAGCAGCACCTCGGTCAGGTCGAGCACCTCCAGCTGACGCAGGGCGCCGATGGTGGCGAGCGCGGCCGAGGTCACCCGCGTCTTCTCGAGGTCCAGCGAGCGCAGCGCCACCAACGTGGAGAGCGCCGCGACGCCGGGGTCCTCCACGCCGGTGTTGGCCAGCGAGAGCGCCTCCAGCGACACCAGCGCGCCCAGGCCCTGCGCGGTGACGTCGGTCACCCGGGTCCCCGAGAGGTCGAGCACCCGGAGCGCCACCAGCCCCGCCAGCCGACGCCCGGTGACGTCGGAGACCAGCGTATGCGACAGCCGCAGCGACTCGAGGTGCGTGGCCAACTCCAGGCCCGACAGGCCCTCGTCCGTCACCCCCGTGTCCGCCAGGTCGAGCTCCACCAGGTGCGCGAGCGCGCGGAGGTGCACCAGCCCCGCGTCGCCGGTGGGCGTGCGCGCCAGGGAGAGCGACTCCAACGACGGGAGATGCGTCAACGCCTCCAGCGAGGCGTCGGTGAGCTCGACGCCGCTCAGGTCGAGCGCGCGCAGTTCCGTCAACGCGCGCAGCGCCGACACTCCCGCGGGCCCCACCCCGGTGTCGGCCAGGTCGAGCCGCCGCAGCGTGCGCAGCTCAGCGAGCGCCCGCGCCCCGGTCTCGCTCAGCCCGGTGCCCGAGAGCACCAGCGACTCCAGCGGCCAGCGCCGCAGGGTGTCCACGGCGGCGTCCGTCAGCAGGGTGTTCTTCGCCTCCAGCGCCCGCAGCGGAGGAAGGAGCGCGAGCGCGCCGTCGGTGAGGCGGGTGTCGTTGAGCACCAGCGAGTGCAGCCCGGTACACGAGGCCAGCCCCGCAGGGTCGAAGCTCGCCCCGGAGAGATCCAACCAGCGAAGCGAGGGCACCGCGCACAGCGCGCGCAGCCCGGCGGCGTCGAGGCGCCAGCCGTCGAGCGCCAGCCCGCTGACGCCACCGGACTCCAACGCCCGCGCGAGCATCTCGGCGGTGACGTCCACCAGCGGCCGAACGTGGGCGTCGTCTCCGCGCAGCGCCGGCGGGAGCGCTCCCGGGAGCTCCACCGTCCCGCGCTCCTTCGCCGCGCCCTGCACCCGCTCGAACCACGCGAACGGCAGCCGGGCCACCGGCGGCGGCGGCGCGGTGGTGCGGCACCCCGACGCCATCATCGTCACCACCAGCCAGGCCTTCATCGACGCGCGCATGGCCGGCTGTTTACTTCACTCCTTCGAACCGCAGGTGCTGTAGACGCGCCGCGTGGCCGCCATCACGCTCCGGCTCCCCTGGAGAGCGCCGCCGGGC
>CALNBU010000256.1 GCA_937875615.1 uncultured Archangium sp. | reverse complement strand
GAGCACAGCCACGAGGCGCTAAAGGCCGCCATCACCGAGGTCGACGGCCTCGCCCGGCCCTTCGTGGAGAAGATCATGGATCGCGCCATCGGCAAGGCCGCGGTGGGCCACCGGATGGAGGACTTCTAAGCGCATGCCCCGCGTCACGTTTCGCAGCCCGTTACAGGAGCTCACCGTGGAGGTGCCGGAGGGCACCACGATTCTGGAGGCCGCCGACCGGAGCGAGGCCCAGGTCGGACACTCCTGCGGTGGCGTCTGCGCGTGCTCCACCTGCCACGTGTGGGTGCGCAAGGGAGGCGAGTCGCTCTCCGAGCAGGACGACATGGAGCTCGACCGGCTGGATCTCGCCTACGACGTGAAGCCCAGCTCCCGGCTCGCCTGTCAGGCCAGGCTGGGCGGCGAGGATCTCGAGGTGTGGATCACCGAGGAGTCGCTCAAGGCCTTCATGGATGAGAACCCGGTCATCCGGAAGACCCTGGAGGCCGAAGGGCGCTGGCCGCCGAAGAAGTTCTCGTGAACGTCAGGGAGTCGTTGACAGCCACGTCTGGGAAACATATTGAGCCGCGCCGACAAGCCCAGGTGGCGGAATTGGTAGACGCGCTAGATTCAGGGTCTAGTACTGGCAACAGTGTGGAGGTTCGAGTCCTCTCCTGGGCACAAACGGGGTAATCGGTGATGAGCCGATTACCCCGTTTCCTTTTTCCAGCCATGCGCCCGTACCTCTGCTCTCTCTTGTTGTTGTCCATGGCCTGCGAGACGGTCGAGGAGGACTTCGTCGGCCGGTTGGTGGCGGTGCAGGTCAGCAGCATCCGCGACGACTGTCGCCCCACCCGCTTCACCGGCGACGGCGGCGTGCAGTTCATCGGCCGACGTTCGGATGGCGGCGTGGCCTTCACCATGGCGCGCCAGGCGGTCTACGGACCGCTGCCTGACGGCGGAGAGCTCGACAGCGTCTCGCGCCATGGGATCCCGGTGCAGCGCGGCGGGTACGGCAACGCGGGCGAAGGCGAGGCCGAATGTCAGGGCATCTTCAACGAGTGGACCCTGCTCGACGACGACACCCTGTCTCTGTACCAGGAGCTGCCCGGCGCGACCGCCTGTGAGAACGGGCCGCTGTGGCTGCCCGCGGCGGCCTGCGCCACCGATCGCACCTTCTCCCTGACGCAGACCGGCGAGTGCAGGCTGTCGTGCGTACGCCTCACCGCCTCCGGCAGCGTCACCTGCGACTGCTCCTGAGTCAGTCGAGCCAGGCGGCGAGCGGCGCGAGGGCCGTCGGCTCGCCCTGCAGGCCGCGATCAGCGCTCACCGGGAAGGCCACGAAGCCCCGGGAACTGAGCGCCTGCAGCAGCTGCGCGGCGGCGCCCTCGTCGGGCGCGAAGAGGATGGCCCCGTCACCGCCCCCTGCCCCGCTCTGCTTCCCGGCGCAGCCGAAGGTGCGCGCCAGCGCCAGGATGCGCTCCAGCGAGTCGGTGCGCGTCACCTCCAGCTCCCACAACAGCGCCTGCAGCGCGCCGCAGCCGGCCTTCACCGCGTCGAAGTCGCGGCGCAGCAGCCCGTTCTCCAGCGTGGCGCCCTGGGCGTCGGAGCGGTCGACGAAGCGGCGCCGGGCCTGCGCGTCGAGGCGGCGCTCCACCTCCTTCACCAGCCCCGGCGTCGAGGCGGAGGTCCCGCTGAAGGCGTAGAGGCAGGGGAAGAGCGGCGCGCCCAGGCGGGCGAGCTCCACCGGTCCGGACTGCCCGAGCGCCGCCAGCAGCCCACCGCGGGCGGCGGCCGACAACAGCGGCCCCACGTCGAAGCGCCGGTAGCGCACCACGCCGCCGGCGACGGAGGCGGCGACGTCGCCACCGCTCCCCTTGCCGCCCTGCGCGTCGGCGTGCGCCAGCAGCGCCAGCTTGAGCGTGTCCCAGGAGGCCTCGAGCGCGGCCCGGCTGGCCTCCACCGCCAGCACCGTGGCGCGCGCGCTGCTGCCCAGGCCCAGCTTGTGTCCGTGCACCAGCGGCGAGGGCTCGAAGGCCACCGAGAAGCCGGGGCCCTCGACGCCCGAGAGGCGGTAGGCGAGATCGATGGCGGTGGCCACGAAGTGGAAGTCGGCGGTGACGGGCGCGCTCCAGCGCACGCCGGCCGGGGTAGCGTCGCCGAGGAGGCGCCCGCCCTGCAGCACCACCTCTACTCGTCGGTCCTCGCGGCGGCGCACCAACGCGTGGGCGCGGGGCGCCGTGCCCAGCACCCGCGCTTCACCACCCCAGAGGACCGCGTACTCACCGGAGAGGAAGAGCTTCCCCGGCGCGGAGATCGTCCGTTCCATGGCTCACTTCCAACCGAGGCTGACCGACAGCTTCGCCGCGAAGCGCGCGTTGTGTTCGAGCAGCGCGAGGTTCGCCTTCAGCGACCGCCCCCGGGTGCGCTCGACCAGCTGCGCGAGCAGGAACGGCGTCACCGCCTTGCCTTCGATCTTCTTCTTCGTCGCCAGGGCCAGCGCGGCCTCCAGGTGCTTCTCGAGATCCGCGCGCTTGAGCGCGCTCTTCGCGGGCGGGGGCAGCGCGAACACCAGCCCCCCCTGCTTGAGCTCCCGCCGGGCGCGCACCACCGCGGCCGCCTCCTGCGCGTCGTCGACCTGGTGCTCGAGCGAGAGGCCGGTCTCCCGCGTGTAGAAGCCGGGGAGCTCGTCGGTGCCCACGCCGATGACCGGCACCGCCAGCGTCTCCAGCAACTCCATGGTGCGCGGGAGGTCGAGCACCGACTTGGCGCCGGCGCAGACCACCGCCACCGGGAAGCGGCTGATGGCGGGGAGATCCTGCGAGATGTCGAGGTGCTCGTTCACGCCCCGGTGCACCCCGCCGAGACCGCCGGTCGCGAACACCCCGATGCCGGCCGACGCGGCCATCTCCACCGCGGCGCTCACCGTGGTGCCGCCAGTGGCCCTGCGCGCCACCGCCACGCAGAGATCCCGGCTCCCCAGCTTCATCAGCTTCTTGCCGGTGGCCAGGCGCTTCGTCTGTGCCTCGTCGAGGCCGACCAGCAGCTGCCCGTCGATGACCGCCATGGCCGCCGGCACCGCGCCCTCGTCGCGGATGGCCTGCTCGCAGCGGCGCGCGCACTCCAGGTTCTGGGGGTACGGGAGCCCCTGCGCCAGCACCGACGTCTCCAGCGCCACCAGGGGCTTCAGGGTGCGCCGCGCCGCGGCCACCTCAGGCGAATAGATGAGCTTCACGCGCGCCGTTTCTCCACCACCAGTTGGTACTCGTCGATCTTCTTGTCGAGGGTCGGGCGGCTGATGCCCAGCGCCGCTGCGGCGCGAATCTTCTTCCCGTTCGCGGCGCGCAACGCCTCCGAGATGGCGTCGCGCTCCAGGCGGGAGATGCGCTCCGCCAGGGTGGCGTCGGGCTGCACCGCCACTCCGCCGCCGGAGATCTCCGGAGGGAGCTGCAGCGCGGTCACCTCGACGCCGGCGTAGAGCACCGACAGGCGCTCGGCCACCAACCGCAGCTCCTCCACGTTCCCGGGCCACTCGTGCTCCCCGAGGAGCCGCCGCGCGTCGGGCGAGAGCATCGGCGCGGCGAGGCGCTGGGTGCGCCCCAGCTCGCTCCAGAACCACTCGAAGAGCTGCGCCACGTCAGGCTTCCGCTCGCGCAGCGGAACCGTCTCCAGCTCCACGCCCGCGAGCGCCCGCGCCAGCGCCGGCTCGAACTCGCCGCGGGAGGCCAGCGCGTCGAGGTTGCCGCGCACGGTGGCCATCACCCGCACGTCCACCGGCTCCTCGCCACCCGGCCGGGCCGGCGCCGCCTTCTTCAGCAACAGGCGCGAGAGGCGCTCCGCGAGGTGGCGTGGCAGGGCCTCGAGATCTCGCAGCAACAGCGAGCCGCCGTCTGCCTTGAGCAGCGCCGAGGACTGCGGCGGCACGCCCGGCGCGCTGGTGCGCCCGAACAGCAGCTCCTCCAGCTCGGCGGGCGGGAGTCGGCAGTCGACCACCACCAGCGGCCCCAGCGCCCGCGCCGAGCGGCTGTGGATGTACCGACCGGCCTGGCCCCGGCCGCTGCCGGGCTCGCCCACCAGCACCACGGTGTCGGCGCCGGAGGCCGCGCGGCGCGCCGCGTCGACGGTCTTGCGGAACGGGCGGCTGGAGCCGATGAGCGACACCGGCTGC
>CALNBU010000255.1 GCA_937875615.1 uncultured Archangium sp. | reverse complement strand
CGAGGCTGCTCACCGCCGCGAAGGCGAGGCCGCCACCGCGCAGGCGCTCCCACAGCAGCGCGATGGGCAGAAAGAGGAACGGCAACAACCCGGTGAGGTGCCGGGGGCCGACGGTCCAGCCCCAGGAGGTGTGGTCGAAGGCCGAGGTGAAGTACGTGTGCCCCAGCAGCAGCACCACGAAGAAGCTGTAGAGCGGCCCCGACCGCTGCTTCACGTCGCGCAGCCCGAAGAGCGCCGCCGCCAGCACCGGAGAGATGACGAACAGGCCGCGCAGCGGAGAGAAGAATGAGTGCAGGAAGCCCTGCAGGGAGGGGAGCCGGATACCGAGGAAGCCTCCCTGATGCCAGTGCTGGTAGTTGGCGTCGTTGAGGAACTTGTAGCCGCTGGCCCAGGGGCTGCCGAAGGTGGCCGCGTGGTAGACGCACAGCCCCGCCAACAGCGGCGCTGCCCCCAGCACCACCAGCCCGGCGGCCTGCGCGAGCGCGCCCCAGCGGCGCCAGCGGACGGCCACCGTGTACGCGGCCACGCACAGCACGCCCAGCGCGGCGGTGTACTCACAGGCCACCGCGGCCCCGGCCGCCAGCCCCGCCAGCAGGTAGCCGCGCAGGCGCCACGCCCCGCGCTCGACGTTCCACGCGCAGTAGAATGACGAGAAGAGCAGCACCGCCGTCGTCTGGTGGCTCATGAACAGCTCCGCGTTGGCGAAGGCGATGGTGCCCAGGGCGTAGACCACGGTGAAGAGGTCTGCGGTGGAGGGCTCCACGTAGGCCGCGAGGAAGCGGCGCAGCAGCACCAGCATCAGCAGCGCCGGCGCCACGGTGACGAAGAGGCGGCTCCAGAAGACCTGGCTTACCTCGCTCACCTCGCCCTGCGCCTGCTTGAGCAGCCAGTACACCGGCGCGGCGGCGAACGAGAGCAGCGGCGCCTTCGACGGGTAGTAGTGCGCCGCCACCACCGCCTCGCGCGGCGGCGCTTCAGGCCCCACGCAGGGCCGGAGCTGACCGTCGTTCAGCGTGGCGGTGCACGAGAGATCTCCCACCATGCCCCGCTGCTGCAGCACCCCGTTGATGGACAGCGTGCCGAAGTCGACCAGCGCCCGCGACTGGAACAGCCGGCACAGCTCGTTGGGGCTGCGCAGCTTCGGGTGGTAGGGAAACGACAGCAGGTACAGCGCGGCGACCAACGCGAAACCGACTCGTCCTTGCAGCCAGCGCTCCATGTGCAGCGTGGCGCTCTACCGCAGAACCTCCCGCTCCGCGCGGGCCGCGTGCGTCAGAAGAGCTCGTAGCGCACGCCCGCCAGCACCCGGTCGTTGCGGTCGAAGTAGCCGAAGGGCGTCCACGGGCGCCCCTCGAAGAGCTCCGCCGAGAGGAACACCTTGAGCCCCTCGACCGGCTGCCACGACACCCGCGGCGCGATGGAGAAGCTCAGCTGCACCGGCTCGAAGCTCGCGCGCACCCCCAGCTCGATGCGCTCGTCCCACAACGAGACCCCCACGAAGCCGAGGAAGAGATGAAAGAAGGCCGTGTGCGGCGCGCCGGCCGCGGTGGCCGGCTCCAGCAGCATCAGCTGCTCGTCGGCGCCGATGTCGGGCACGGCCATGCCCAGGTAGCTCACCTGAAACAGCACCGGAGAGTCCGAGGCCTGGCTGTAGCTCGCCACCCAGGTGACGCTGTGCTTGCTCACCGGGGTGAAGCTCGCGTCGTAGAATGTCTGCCGCGGCGAGTAGCTCACGTCGAGGTCGAGCTGCCCGGGGCCGAGCAGCGCGGAGCCCTCGAGCGAGAAGAGGTGCTGTCGCGCATAGTTGCCCTGGTACAGCGTCTCGCCGGCCTGCGCGCGGTTGAGCACCGAGACCGCCGCCGCCTGGTCGCTGGCGGCCCGTTGCAGCTCGCGGTCCATCGAGACGCGCGGCAGCTTCTCGTTCATCCACACCCAGCTCGCGCCGAGGTTGACCCGCCCGCGGCGCCACACCCGCAGCGCCACGTCTCCGGCGAAGGGCGGCGGGCGCTGCGTCTCCAACAGCCGGTCCTGGAGGAAGTCCTCCACCGAGGGGTCGATGCGGGTGGTGTCGAGCGAGCGCCCGAAGGCCGGCTGCGCGAGGCCCTCGTCTTGCCCGAAGACGAAGTAGCGGTGCGGCGTGAAGAAGGGCACGTACGCCGCCAGCCACGAGAGCTGGCCCACCTCGCCCTGCGCCCGGACGGCGAAGACCGGCAACAGCAGGTCCTCCGGCTCGCCCGCGGTCTCGCGCAGGTCCCTGGGGTTGAGCGCGTCGGCCGGCGCCAGCGCGGTGTTGGCCCCCAACGGGATGCGCTGGTTGCCGATGCGGACGTCGACCCAGCGCGTGTAGAGGTCGACGTAGGCGTCGCCCAACATCGGCTCGAAGAAGCCCTTCACCCGGTCGAAGTCGCGCTGCGTGGCGCCGCGCACCTGCGCCCGCCCCTCGACCACCACCCGCAGCCAGTCGAGCCACTTCACGTCGAGGCCCAGCACCGCGCGCACCCGCCCCTCCGCCACGTTCTCGGCCAGCGCCGCGCCCCGCGGTGAGTCGAAGCGCGTGTCCACCGCCACGTACGCCGAGGCGTTCCCGTAGAGCCGCACCGTGGGCTGCCACGTCGGCGTCGGGGCCGGAGCCTCGAAGTGCTCGAACGCCTCCGGGCCGGGGCCCGCGTCTACGGTCGCGTCGACCCCGAAGGCCTCCACCTCCAGCGACGCGCCCGCATCGGCGGCCTCCACCGGCTCGAAGGGCTCGATGTCGAGCTGCGCGAGCGCCGGCGCAGCCACCAGCACGGCCAGCAGCGCCGCGCGCATCACCCGCGCTCGAGGGCCCGCTCGGAGAACGCCTCGTCGCCGAGGGTCGAGGTCTCCAGCTTGAGAATCATCAGCTGGGTCCGGCTGCCCGTCTGCAGGTTCTCCATCAGCGACTCCGCGGCCAGCACCCGCTCGTTGAACGACTTGAGCTTGAGCGCGCGGTAGCGCTTGTACGGCTTGCCCACCTTGTCGGCGTACTCGGCCTTGAGCGGCACGAAGGTCTGCTTGTCGATGAACAGCTTCACCTCGCCGTAGGGCGAGCTGTCGTCACCGCGGCCCGCCAGCACGTAGCAGTCACGGCCCTCGAGCTGCGCGTCGGGCAGTCGCTTGACGTCCTCGTCACGAGCGCCGTTGGAGCCGATGTCGGCGTAGGAGAAGTCGGTGTCCATGAAGGACTTCCCGCGGTCGCTCTTCGCCACCTTGCGCACGCGCTTGAGCTTCGGGAGGTAGAGCGACACGTCGTCGCCCTCGCCCTGCTGGCCGGCGACGGTGAGCACCGCCACACCCGCCACGCCCGCCGGCAACGAGAAGCGAGCCAGCGCGTGGCTGCGACCGCCGATGTCCCGGGAGCTGGACGTCAGCTGTTGCTCCTTCGCCTTCCCGTCGGCGCCGGTGGTGACCAGCTTCATCTCCGCGGTGAGCCCCACCAGGTTGAGCGCGCCGCGCTCGCGGGACTTCTTCGAGATCGACGCCGCGGTCTCTTCCTGCGCCAGGGCGAGCGAAGACAGCAGCGTGAGCGCCAGCAGTCGGTTCATAGGTGGCGACCTTCTTAGAACACTGCCGCCCGCCGCGCCGCTGGTCAGTCCGTGACCCGGACCTCGATGGAGGCCGAGAGGTCCCTGAAGCGCACGTTGACGCGGCTGGTGCCGGTGGCGCTCGCGTCGGCGTTCACCACGCCGTCGGTGCTGGTGATGGGCTCGAGCACCTCGCCCTCGACGGTCCAGGTGAAGGGGCCCCTGGCGTACACCTCGCCGTCGGCGCCGCGCAGCTTCGCCACCAACCGCGCCGGCTTCTCCAGCGTCCCCGACGCGGCGCTGTTGCCGTCGCCGTCTTCGATGCGCAGCGAGGTCGCGTCGGCCACCGACAACGTCAGCGCGTCGATCTCCGTACCGCCCTCGTCGGTGAACACGACGCGGCTGCGCCCGGCCGCCAGCGCGCTCAGCGACAAGGTGGCCTGGGTCTCTTCGCAGGCGTCGCCCGTACAGGCGAGCGCCAGGGCCTCCGCCCCGAGCGACACCACCGCGGTGTCAGCGCTGCTCACCCGAAGCGACGTGCGCTTCTCCCGGGTGTCGGCCACCTGCAGCTCGGTGGTGCTCCCGGTGGCCAGCGCGCTCTTCGCCGCCGGCACCGACGTGCAGCCCCCGAGCCCGAAGCGGAGCCGCAGCGCGCCCTTTTCTCCGCCGTAGTCCGGGTCCTGACAACCGAGGGAGATGATGCCGAACACCACACCGAAACGAAGAAGTCTCATGGAGCCCGGTGAGTCCAAAAGGTGTGCCAACGTCGGACTCGAACAGAATCAACCCGCTGACAATCGGTGATGACCGTTCGGGTGCACAAACGCCTGCGCACCGGGGCGACTTTGCGCACCCCGGCGCGTGCCCGGCGACAGCGCGCCGCCGGACACCAGCCCGAATGGCTCAGCGACGGCGACGACGCGCCAGCCAGGCCGCCGCGGCCACCAGCCAGAGCCCCGCGGGCGCCGCAGCGCAGCCGCCGCCCGAGAGCACCGTGCCGTCTATGATGCCGTCGCCGTCCCGGTCGAAGGGACCGACCGTGAAGTGCACCTCCTCCGAGGTGGAGCCCGTGGAGCGCGCCACCACGGTGCGCCCACCGGCCTGCAGCGGCGTGGCGGGCGTACAGGCGAACGCGCCCGTGGCGTCGGCCGTGGCGGTGCACACCACCTCACCATCGACCAGCACCTCCACCGCGCTGTTGGGCGTCGCGGTGCCGGTGAAGGTCGGCGTGTCGGTGTGCACCGTGCCGCCCTCCTCGGGAGAGGTCACCACCGGCTTCGCGCCGACGATGAAGCGGACCTCGCCGCTCTGCTTGATGCCGTTGCCGGTGGTCTGCCGGGCCACCGCGCGGCGAGCGCCGGGCGTCAG
>CALNBU010000254.1 GCA_937875615.1 uncultured Archangium sp. | reverse complement strand
GTGTTTCAGCTCCGGCCGGAGCCGTCGGTGCGGGTGGAGGTGTTGGACCCCGCCCCGCTCGAACTGGCGGGCTTCACCTTCGCTGAAGACAACCTCTCCGACGATGGGGTGTTTCCAGAAGTGGGTTGGCCGTCGCCGACCGAAGGAGACCTGTGAACATGAAAAAGATGCTGCTGCTGTCGATGCTGATGTTGTCCCCGCTCGCGCTCGCCGCTGGTCCCCGTGGAGGGCCGGGAGGCAAGGGCGCCCTCGACCCGGAGCGCGCCGAGCAGTTCCACCGCCAGGCCCACCTCCGCGCGGTGGTGGCGTTGAGCGAGGCCCTCGAGTTGAACGAGGCCGAGGCGCTCAAGTTGTCAGAGCGGCTCAAGGGCTTCGAGGAGCGCCGTCGTCCGCTGCGCGCGGGGATGTTCGAGGCGATGAAGTCGCTGCGCGACGCCGCCGACGGCGAGGCCGGAGCGCAGGCGCAGGTCGACGCCAGCGTGCAGCGGGTGCTCGATGGCCGCACCCAGCTCGCGGCGCTCGACAAGGAGCTCTACGCCGCGCTCTCGCAGGGGCTGACGCCGCAGAAGAAGGCGAAGCTGGCGCTGACGTTGGGGCAGCTCGCGCGCGATGGGCACGGCGGCTTCAAGAAGGGCCGTGCGGGCAAGTCGGCGCGGTAGCGGCCCGGGTCACGGCGGGTCGAGGATGGTCTGGCTTCGGCACTCCTGCTCGGCCTGGTCGCGCGTGGTCGGGGCGTAGTGCCAGTCGACGACGTCGGCATTCTGCTGGCAGCCGAAGACGATGCCCTCGGTGGGGCAGCCGCCCTCCACCACCTTCGCGCTCAGGGCGGAGCAGGCGGGGCCGAAGCTGACGGCCTGGAGGCCGGTGCGCTCCTGGCATCGGTCTTCAGGCCCGTTGTTGAGGCCGTCCTCGACCTCCCGGAAGTCACAGCCCACCGCCATGGAGCAGCCGCTCAAGGCGGTGGTGGAGACGAGAAAAACGACCGCGAAGCACACCCCGAGAGATCGCATGGCAGAACGCTACGCGGAACACCGTGGCGCGCGTCAAGGGAGTTTCGTACATGCCGGCGCATGGCAACCTCCGCGGGCATCATCGGCGCGTCGGGCTTCTCGGGCATCGAGCTGACGCGGATTTTGCTCCGCCACGGGGGCGTGGACCTGCGCTTCGTCACCTCGGACCGCTGGGTGGGCCAGACCATCGCCGCCCGCACCGGGCTCGACGGCGCGCTGGCCTACGTGAGCAACGAGCAGGGGCTGGAGGCTTCCCGGGGCGTCGAGGTGGTGTTCCTCGCCACGCCCGCCGAGACCTCGCTGGCGCTGGCGCCGAAGCTGCTCGCCGGTGGTTCGCGGGTGGTGGACCTCTCCGGCGCCTTCCGGCTGCAGACCCTGGAGAAGTACCCGAAGTACTACCGCTTCGAGCACGCCGCGCCGGCGCTGTTGAAGGAGGCGGTGTACGGCCTGCCGGAGCTGTTCCGGGAGCGCGTGCGCGGCGCCCGGCTGGTGGCCAACCCCGGTTGCTACGCCACCGCCGCCGCGCTGTCCGTGGCGCCGCTGCTCCGGGCGGGCCTCATCGACGCCTCGTCGTTGGTCATCAACGCCGCTTCGGGCGTGTCGGGGGCGGGGCGCAAGGCGAGCGAGGACTTCACCTTCATGGAGGTCGACGCCGACTTCCGTGCGTACCGCACGCTCTCGCACCAGCATCTCCCGGAGATTGAGCAGACGCTGGGCGTCGACGCGCTCGTCTTCACGCCACACCTGCTGCCGATGAAGCGGGGCATCCTCAACACCTCGGTGGCGCGGCTCCGCCCGGGCGTCGACGCGCAGCAGCTGCGGGCCGCCTTCACCGACGCGCTGGGGACCGAGCCGTTGGTGACGTTGCTCCCGTCGGCCGACGCGGTGCGCATCGCCGACGTGGTGCGCACGCCGCGCTGTCTGGTGGGCTTCAGCGCCGACGACGCGCACGTGGTGGTGGTGACCGCCATCGACAACCTCCTCAAGGGCGCGGCCAGCCAGGCCGTGCAGAATATGAACCTCCTGTTCGGCTTGACCGAGACCGAGGGCCTGTAGGCATGCCCGTCGCGCGTGGTTTTCTCTTCGCCGGCCTCCACGCCGGCATCAAGCCCTTCAGGAAGGACCTGGCGCTGGTGTGGAGCGAGTCGCCCTGCGCCGCGGCGGCGGTGTTGACCATCAACCGCGCGAAGGCGGCGCCGGTCGAAGACTGCGCCCGCCGGTTGCCGGCCGACGGGGTGCGCGCGGTGTTGGTGAACTCGGGCAACGCCAACGCGCTCACCGGTGACGAAGGGCTCGAAGACGTGGCCGAGCTGTGCGCCGCCACCGAGCAGGCCTGTGAGCTGCCGCCCGGCTCGGTGCTGATGCAGTCCACGGGCGTCATCGGCCAGCGGTTGCCGAAGCAGAAGATCGTCGACGCCCTGCCGAAGCTGAGGAGCCAGCTCAAGGCGGCGCCGGAGTCGGCGGCCGAGGCCATCCTCACCACCGACACGCACATCAAGGTGGCCAGCCGCGCGGTGCGCTTCGGGCGGAAGGAGGGCCGCATCACCGCGCTCTGCAAAGGCAGCGGGATGATCGCCCCCCAGCTCGCCTCGACCATCGCCATCATCTGCACCGACATCGCCATCTCCGCGGCGATGTTGCAGCGGGCGCTGGTGGCGGCGATGGACGGCAGCTTCAACAACCTCACCGTCGACAACGACATGAGCACCAACGACGCGGTGCTGGCGTTGGCGAACGGGCAGCTCGGCAACCCGGAGATCTCCGCCGAGGGGCCGGAGTTCGACCTCTTCGTCGCGCAGGTCTCGTCGCTGTGCGTGGAGCTGGCGCGCGAGGTGGCGAAGGACGGCGAGGGCGCGACGCGGCTCCTCGAGGTGCGGGTGACCGGCGCGCCCACCCGGCCCATCGCCACGGACCTCGCGCGCAGCGTGGCTGGCAGCATGCTGGTCAAGGCGGCGGTCTTCGGGGCCGACCCCAACTGGGGCCGGGTGCTGGCCACGGTGGGGGCGCGCTGCGGCTCGCAGCAGTACGACGTCGAGCCGACCGGCGCGAAGGTCACCGTGCAGGGCGTGGTGGTCTACGACCGCCGCGCGTCGCCGCAGTCCGGCCCCGACGGCACCCAGAGCCTCCGCGCGCGCATGCGCTCACCGGAGGTGTTGATTGAGATCGACCTGCGCTCCGGCGAGGCCAGCTCGGTGGGCTGGGGCTGCGACCTCTCGTACGACTACGTCAAGATCAACGCCGACTACATCTCGCTGCTGGTGCCCACCGCCGACGGCAGCGTGGCGAAGGACGACCGGCTCACCAACTACTCGCCGAAGTTCAAGGTGACGTTGGTGAAGGAGGCGCTGACCTACATCTCGCGCTTCGCCGACAAGCGGGTGGTCATCAAGCTCGGGCGGCAGGCCATGGGCAAGGACACGCTGCGCGCGGCCATCGTGGAAGACGTGAAGCTGCTGCGCGCGGTGGGCATGGTGCCCATCCTGGTGCACGGCGAGAGCCCCGAGGGGCACAGCAAGGGCGACACGCACAGCAAGGAGATGATGCTCTCCGGGCAGACCAACACCGAGCTGGTGACGCTGCTCAACCGCACCGGGGTGCAGGCCATCGGGCTGTCGGGCATGGACGCCTCGTTCATGAAGGGCCGCCGCGGCCCCGAGGGGCGCTTCGGCGAGGTGGTGGACATCAACCGCGACCTGCTGGAGATGTTCCTCCAGCGAAACTACGTGCCGGTGGTCTCGCCGGTGGGCTTCCTCGACGACGGCAGCACCATCCCGCTCGAGCCCGACCAGGTGGCGAGCGAGCTCGCCGTCGCCGCCCGCGCCGCGAAGCTGGTGTACCTCATCGGCGGGCCGGGCTTCGTGGAGCGCGACGAGCTGCTGGGGCAGCTCACCGTCAGCGCCCTGCGCGAGAAGAAGGACCGCGGCCTCTTCAACCGCAACCTCACCAGCAAGGCGGGCTGGAGCATCAACGCCCTCGAGCAGGGCGTGGAGCGGGTGCACGTCATCGACGCCCGCACGCCGCACTCCATCATCGCGGAGTTCTTCACCGACTCGGGCATCGGCTCGCTCGTCACCCAGGGGTAAATCGTTCATGGCGCTCGCAAAGACTGATGCTTCCGGCGGCTCGGGGCTGTTGCCCGAGGTGCTCGCGTTCTCTTCTTCCCTCGCGCTCGACCGGCAGTTGCTGCGCGAAGACCTGGTGGGTTCGCTGGCGCATGTGACCATGCTGGGCCGCACCGGCGTCATCCCCGTGGCCGACGCGCGGGCCATCCGCGACGGGCTCATCGACCTCTGGCGGCGCGCCGACGCCGGGACGCTGGAGTTGCCCGACGAGGAAGACGTGCACATGGCGGTGGAGGTGGAGCTCAACCGCACCATCGGCGCGCCCGCGGCGCTCCTCCACTCGGCGCGCTCGCGCAACGACCAGGTGGCCACGGATCTCCGCCTCCACGTGCGCGAGGTGGCGGCCGCGGCGCTGTCGGAGCTGACCGACTTCATCGGCGAGCTGGTGGCCCGGGCGCGGCAGGAGACCGGCCTCATCCTCCCCTCGTACACGCACCGCCAGCGCGCCCAGCCGGTGTCGCTGGCCTACTGGTTGTCGTCCTACGCGGCGGCCTTCTTGCGCGACGCGCAGGCGCTCGCCTTCGTGCTCGACCAGTGCCGGCTGCTGCCGCTGGGGGTGGGCGCCATCTCCGGCACCTCGCTGCCCATCGACCGCGAGATCTCGAGGCAGCTGCTCGACTTCGAGGGCGTGACGCTCAACGGCATGGACACCGTGGGAGACCGCGACTTCGCGCTCGACCTCCTCTACGCCACGGCGCGCTTTTTCGTCCACGCCAGCCGCCTGTCGACGGACCTCATCGACTTCACCACGCAGGAGTTCGGCTTCGCCTCGCTCTCCGGAGACATCTCCATGGGGAGCTCGATGATGCCGCAGAAGAAGAACCCCGACCTCTTCGAGTTGGTGCGCGGCAAGTCCGGGCGCGCGGTGGGCAACCTGATGGGGCTGTTGACCACGGTGAAGGGGTTGCCCGGCGGCTACAACCGCGACCTGCAGGAAGACCGCGCCTCGCTGCTCGAGACCGGGCCGCTGCTGCGCGGCGCGCTGTCGGTGCTCCGGCTGGCGCTGCCGCGGGTGACCTTCAACCCCGAGCGGTGTCGCGCGGGCCTCGAAGAGGGCTTTACGCAGGCGACGGACCTCGCGGAGGCGCTGGTGAAGAAGGGCATGCCCTTCCGCAAGGCGTACATGGCGGCGGGGGCGCTGGTGCGGCGCTGTCAGGAGCAGGGCCTCTCGCTGCGCGAGGCCACCCTGGCGCTGGCCCAGTCGGTGGACCCGGCCTACGACGCGCAGGTGCTCTCGGTGCTGGAGCCCTCGGGCGCGGTGGCCCGCAAGGCCTCGGCGGGCAGCACCGGCCCCGCTGCGGTGGAGGCCACCCTGCGCGCCCTCGAGGCGCAGCGCGCGCCGCTCGCCGAACGCGCCGCGCGGGTCCCGAAGCTGACGGCGCTCT
>CALNBU010000253.1 GCA_937875615.1 uncultured Archangium sp. | reverse complement strand
CGCGCCCTGTCCGCGATCACGCACGGCCAGAAGGCGCGGCGGGCGGCTGGAGCCGCTGTGTGGAGGGCTCCGCGCCGAGCTGGCCGACGGGGGCTGCTTCGAGACCAGCGACGCCCCGCGCAGCGCCGCCGGGCCCGAGCTGTCTGCCCTGGTGCTGGGCGGGCACGGCCGGCTGGCGCGGGTGACGCACGCCCCGCTGCGCTGCGAGGCCTGCACCGCCAGCCAGCTGACCCGGGAGACCCATGTCTTCGAGCGCGCGGACGCGTTGGTGGCGGCGATTCAAGGCGCGCTCGCCGATGGCGTGCTGCTGTGGCGCGTCGACGTGGAGGCGCTCCGGGCGCGCTTCTGGCTGCGCAGCGGCGAGCGGCTGGGGCTGAGCGGGCAGGCGTCCGACCTCCAGGTCGAGCCCTCGCTGGCGCCCGCCGAGCGCGAGTGCGCCTGGGCGGACGTAGAGGCCGCGTTGGCGTCGGGGGCCGCGCTCTCGCTGCATCGGCTGTCGCTGGCCACGGTGGTGGCGCAGGGGGCGGTGTCGGGCCTGGCGCTTGGCGCGCCGTCGCCCTGGCACCCGGTCGCCCGGCTCCTCGAGGGAGAGGTCCATGAGTGAGATGACGTCGCACGCGCAGGCCTACTCGTACTGCGCGGCGTGCCCCAAGCTGTGCCGCTTCTCGTGCCCGGTCTCGGAGGCCACCCAGAACGAGTCCCACTCGCCCTGGGGAAAGATGACGGCGGCGCACCTGGTGGAGCGCGGCGCCCGGCCGCTCGACGAGGGCGCGGCGAAGCTGGCCTGGGCCTGCTCGGGGTGCGGGCGCTGCACCAGCTTCTGCAAGCACGGCAACACGGTGAGCGAGGCGCTCTTCGCGGAGCGCGCGGTGGCGGTGCGGGAGGGCCTCGAGCCCCGCGGCGCGAGCTCCACCCTGGCCACCTTCGCGCATGCGCAGAACCCCTTCGGGCGGGAGCTGGGCTCGGAGGTCAACCGCTGGCGCGCGGAGGCGCCGGTGCGCCACCAGTTGTTCCCCGGCTGCTCCTCGTTGGTGAAGCGCCCCGGGTTGGTGGAGGACACGCTGGTGGTGGCCGAGGCCTTCGGCGCGCCCATGGGCGTCTCGAAGGTCGCGTCGCGGTGCTGCGGCTACCCGCTGTACGCGGCCGGGCACCACGAGGCCTTCACCCGGCACGCGGAGGAGACGGCGCGGCTGCTGGCGGGCGTGCCGGAGCTGGCGGTGCTCGACGCCGGCTGCGCGTGGACGCTCAAGGAGGTGTACCCGCGCTTCGGCGTGGAACTGGCCACCGTGGTCCGCACCGTGGTGGAGGTGCTGGCCGAGAACCTGAGCCACGCCCCG
>CALNBU010000252.1 GCA_937875615.1 uncultured Archangium sp. | reverse complement strand
GAAGGCACAGCGGCCGTCGAGGCGCCCCCTTCGTCGGAGGTCGCGCCCGAAGCTGCCGCAGCGTCGGCGCCGGAGACCGAGACGCCAGAGGACGTGGCCGAGGTGCCGCCTGTCGCGGAAGAGGCGCCGGTGGTGCAGCAGCACTTCGTGGCGCCAGCCTCGTTGCCGCTCGACCGCGTCGATGACGACAGCACCTTCCTGGTGCGCGCGGCCGGTGAGCTCGACGACGTGGCTGCGCTGGCCACCGACATCGCGCGCCTGGGGCAGCTCTTCCCCATCGACGTGCGGCTGGTGGCGTCGGACAGATTCCAGATCATCACCGGCTTCCGGCGGGTGGCGGCGCTGCGCTTCCTCCAGCGGGAAAAGGTGCTGGCGCGGTTGCACACCGATCTGTCGGACGCCGACGCCACCCTGATGGCGCTCGCCGACGCGCTCCACGGACGCCCGGTGAGCGCCGAGGCGTTGGCGGTCTACCGGCACGCGCTGGAGGCTGCCGGACGGCTCACCCCCTCGGTGCGCGACATGCTCGACAAGGCGCTGTCGTCGGACGACGGCCTGGCGCCCGAGAACGTCGAAGAAGAGGTCGACGCCGACGAGCTGGCCGCCGACGTCACCACGCGGCTGGGACAGATCAACCAGGACCTCTCCCTGCTGGCCGACGTCTTCGGCGAGTTGGAGCCGGATCGCCGCGACGAGCTGTTGCGGCAGCTGCGCTACTCGTCGGAGCTGGTGACCTTCCTGGAGAGCCGCTGAGGTGGCCTTCGAGCTCTCGGCCGCCGCGCTGCAGGCCGACCGCGCGCGGTTGCTGGCGCTGCTGACCGAGAAGTCCTGGGCGAAGAAGAAGATCGTGCTCTCCTCCGGGCGCGAGTCGGACTTCTACATCGACTGCAAGAAGACGATTCTCTCCGCCGAAGGCCATTACCTCGTCGGCCGGTTGGTGTTCGCTGGCGTGCGCGAGTTCTTTCCCGCGGCGGTGGGCGTCGGCGGCCTGACGCTGGGCGCGGACCCCATCGCCAGCGCGGCGTCGTTCGCCAGCTTCCTCGGCGGCGCGCCGCTGCAGGCCTTCCTGGTGCGCAAGGAGCCCAAGGGGCACGGCACCGGACAGTGGGTCGAAGGGTTGGTGTCGCTGCCGTCCGGCGCGCCGGTGGTGGTGGTGGAGGACGTGGTGACCACCGGAGCCTCGACGCTCAAGGCCATCGAGCGGGCCCGCAGCGAGGGGCTGCGCCCGGTGGGGGCCTTCGCCCTCGTCGACCGGGAAGAGGGCGGGCGCGAGGCCATCGAGGTCTCCGGCGTGCCGGTGCGCGCCTTGTTCTCGCGGAGCGACTTCCCATGAGTCCCGCCGCGCCGTGGCCCCCGCTTTCTGCTGGCGCAGGGGTGGGGCCAGCGGGGCCATGAGCCGGTCCTTCGTGGCGCGGTTGGCGCCGGCGGCCGCGTTTCAGTTCTTCTTCATCGGGGCGGTGGCCACGCTGAAGCCCGGCGCGAACGCGCTGACGCTCTCCCAGTTCTCCTCGGCGGCGCTGCCCTGGCTCTACGTGGGCGCAGCCGCGCTGGCGGGGGCGCTGGCCTTGCTGGGGGGCACCGGGCGCAGGCGCCGGGGGCCGGGTTTCGTGGCGCTGGTGGGAGCGGTGCTGGTGGGGGCGCTGGCGGTGGGCGTGTGGCGACAGCTGCCGGCGGTGCCGCTGGCCGCGTACCTCTTCAGTGAGGCCTTCGCCACGCTGGTGGCGCTGTCGTTCTGGGGCGCGGTGAGCGAGGCCTTCGACGCGCGGGAGGCGCGCCGGGCCTTCAGCTGGATCAACGGCATCGGCATGTCCGGCGCCATCGTCAGCGGCTTCCTCGCGCAGTTGCTGGCGGCGCGCTTCGGGGCGCTGGCGCTGCTGGTGAGCGGTGCGGGGTTTCTCCTCGCGGCGTCGGTGGCCTGGCGTTTCCACCGCTCCGTGCTCGAGGTCACGCCCTCGCCGCAGGTCGATCTGGTGCGCGGCGGTTGGCGGGAGGTGTTGGCCACGCCCTACACCCAGTGGATGGGCGCCCTGGTGCTGGGCCTCGCCATGTTGCAGCAGTTGACCGACTTCGTGTTCCGCGAGCGCGCCGCGGCCAACCTGACGGAGGCCGACATGGCGTCGCTCTTCGCGGCGCACCAGCTATGGACGGGCGTGTTCTGCGTAGCCTTTCAGTTCGCGCTGGCGGAGCTGTTGCTTCGGAAGCTGGGCATCCTCCGGTACGCCGGGGTGCCAGCCGGCATCCTGGCGCTGTTGACGCTGGTGACCTGGCTGTCTCCCTCGGTGTGGGCGGCGTGGGCGCTCAAGGTCTTCGAGGCGGCGGCGAGCTGGTCGCTGCTGCCGGTGGCCATCCAGCTGCTGTACGCGCCGCTGCCCGACCGGCTGCGCGACGCTTCACGGCGCACCATCGACGGGGTGGTGCGCAAGGCGGGCATGGGCGTGGCGGGGCTGCTGCTGCTGGCCGTGAGCCACTCGCTGGGGCTCAACGGCGTCTTCGCGCTCATCGCGCTGGTGTGCGGTGGCGTGGCCTTCGCGCTCTGGCGGCTGCGCCCGCGCTACGTGGAGGCGGTGCACGCGCGGGTGGCCGGCCTCAGCGCGCAGGACAGCTTCGAGGGCGAGGAGCGCCTGTTGGGGGAGGCCATCCGCTCTCCGTCGCCGGAGCAGGCGCTGCGCGCCTCGGAGCTGCTGGATCGCACCGGGTTGCTGACCGAGGCGCACGTGCGCACCATGTTGCAGCACGGGCAGGAGCGGGTGCAGGAGCGTGGCGTGCAACTCGCGGAGGAGATGCAGCTGCGCGGCGTGGCCCGGTTGTTGGAGGGCATCATCACCGACGGGGCGCGGCGTCCCCGCGACGCGGCCATCTGGGCGCTGGCGTGGTTGGCGCCGGAGCGGGCGCGGGTGGTGTTGCCGCCGCTGCTGGGACAGGCCGACATCGGTCTGCAGACCGCGGCCATCGGCGGGGTGTTGTCGCTGCCGGGCCCGGAGGACAGCACGGCCTCGCGGCTGCTGGCGCTGTTGCTGCAGCGCGGGCCCGACGCGCCCACGCCGGAGCGGCGGGAGGTGGCGCGCCTGCTGGGCCGGCTCAAGAAGCCGGAGCTGGGGCGCGCGTTGATGGCCTACCTCGACGATGGAGATCCCACGGTGCGCGGGGTGGCCATCGCCGCGGTGGGCACCGGCCGCTACGTGGAGTTGGCGCCGCGGCTGTTGCGGTTCCTCACCTGGCGGGACGACCGCCGCGCGGCGCGAGAGGCCCTGGCCAGCCTGGGAGACGCGG
>CALNBU010000251.1 GCA_937875615.1 uncultured Archangium sp. | reverse complement strand
GAGGCGACGCGCACCCGGCCGCTGGCGTCGACCAGCTCGACCTCCAGCAGGGCGTCGCAGGTGAGGCCGTGCAGCCGCGACAGGAAGCCGTAGCCGCCGCCCATGGTGAGGCCCGCCACGCCCACGCTGGGACAGGACCCGGTGGGGATGGCCAGCCCGGCGGGCGCGAGCGCCCGCTGCACCGCCCCCAGGCTGGCGCCGGCCTCCACCGACACCACGCTGCGGTCGGCGGAGAGCTGCACGCGGTTCATCCGGCGCGTGTCGAGCAGCACCCCGCGGCCGGTGTTCAGGTCTTCGAAGGCGTGACCGCCGCCGCGGATGTGCAGCGCCAGCTTCTCTCGGCGGCAGTGCTCGAGGGTGCGCACCACCTCTTCGCGGTTGCCGGGCAGGGTGATGAGGCGTGGTAGGCGGCGTTGTAGCCGGGCACCAGCGGCTCGTAGCCGGCCATGCCTGGCGCCCAGGTCTCGCCGCTGAGGCCCAGCGGGCTGGCGTTCTTGCCGCCGCCCTCGAAGGCCGGGCTCGCGCACCCGGACAGGAGCCCCAGGGCGCCCAGCCGGACCATCTCTCGCCGCGTGAGAAGCATGCGGTCGTTTGAACACCAAGCACCCTGAAAAGGGAAGCCGGGCCTGCCCGCGCGGGCGCTTCGCTACGTCGGCCTGGTCACGCTGGCCACCAGCGCCTGGAGGCGCTCCAGCGCGGTCACCAGGTTGGGCATCGCCGGCCCGAAGGAGAAGCGCACGTGTTGACGGAAGCGCGACGCGCGGGCGTTCCGGCGCTTGCCGGGGTTGACGTCGAAGAACTCGCCGGGCACCACGATGACCTTCTTCTCGAGCGCGGCGCGGAAGAAGCCCATGCCGTCGTTGAGGGGCGCGGGGAGCTGCGAGACGTCGCCCCACACGTAGAACGTGCCGTCGGGCGCGCGGTCGACGCGGACGCCGAGGCGCTGGAGCCCCGCCAACATGAAGTCGCGCTTGGCGCGGAAGGACGCCTGGATGGCCCGGGTCTCGGCGATGACGTGCGCGTCTTCGAGCAGGGGGATCGCCGCGCGCTGGATGGGCTTGCTGCCGCCGCCGTCGAGGAAGCTGCCGGCGCTGGCCACCGCGTCGATGACCTGCCGGGGGCCGACGGTCCAGGTGGTGCGCCAGCCGGGGTAGCGCCAGTTCTTGGTGAGGCCGTCGAAGATGACCACCGGGTCCCGGTTGACGTCGTTCACGGAGCGCGCGGCGCTCTCCACCGGGAGCTGGTCTCCGGGGACGTTGTAGAGGTAGTGCGAGTAGAACTCGTCGATGAGCAGCGCGCTCTCCAGCTCGCGGCTGACGGCGACCCAGCGGGCCAGCTCTTCGCCCACGATGGCCTTGCCGGTGGGGTTGCACGGGTTCGAGAGCAGCACCGCGCCGAGGCCGCGCCCCTGCATCTCCTTGTGGAGGTCCTCCGGGGTGAAGGCGTACCCGCGCTCCCGGTCGAGCAGGATGGGGATGGGCGTGAAGGCCTTGAAGATGTCCAGCAGCTCTTCATAGGCGGTGTAGTCGGGGAGGAAGTGGCCCAGGTTGATGGGCCCGAGGGCCGCCGCGGCCCGGGTCAGCGCCGCGCGCCCGCCGCCGGAGACGGCCACGTTCTCCGCCGAGTACTGCGACTTCATGCCCCGGCGGTAGAGCCGGTTGTAGAGCCCGGCGATGGCCTCGCGCCAGGGCGCGAGCACGCCGGCCAGCGAGGCCTGCGCCGTGACCGCGAAGATCAGCCCCGAGAGCAGCGCGCGCAGGTTGCCGTTGGCCGAGAGCACCAGCAGGCGGCTGGCGCAGCCGCGCGTCATGACCATGCCGACGCCGAAGATCAGACCACCGATCAGCGCGCCCGACAGACTGCCTTTGGAAGCGAGCTGCCGCGCCGTGCTGACGTCCAGCAGCCCGGACACCACGAACAGCTGCACCGCCACCACCGCGGTGGAGAACGCCAGCAGCCACACTGCGAGCTTCTCGCCGAACAGATCGGAAGAGCGTCGTGTAGGGAAAG
>CALNBU010000250.1 GCA_937875615.1 uncultured Archangium sp. | reverse complement strand
AGGAGGCGCTGCGGCGCGCGCAGCGGACCCGCGACGAGGCCCTGGACGACGCCCGGCGCGCCGAGGCGCACCTCACCTCGCTGCAGCGCCAGGGCGCCACGGCCGACGCCCCCATCAGCCACGCGCGGCGACGGGACTGACAGGGCCGCGCCCGCGCCCCACCGGCGTCAGCGCCGACCCAGGACGGCGCTCACCACGAAGAGCGCCAGGAAGATGGACACCGCAATCTTCGGCTCGCGGTACTCCATGAAGAGGAAGGTCATCGCCAACCAGCCCACGCCCGCCAGCGCGGTGATGAGCAGCATCGGCGCCTCGCGCAGCAATTCTGGCGAGCGCGACGCCAGCCACAGGCCGACCGCACCCAACGCCACCTGCCCGAGCGAAAAGCCCGAGTTGAGGCCGTAGTACAACGTGGTCTCCGGGCCGGGCAGCCGCACGCCGCGCAGCCGCTGCGAGACGACGTCGACCACGAAGTGCAGCGTACCGCTGAGGACCAGGAAGCCGTACGGGCCAGCCACGAGCAGCGTGTTCATGCAGTCATTCCCTCTTCGAAGGTGAAGCCGGTGAGCCGCTCCGACGCGCGCCACAGCTGCGTGGCCACGGCGACATCTTCGGCCTGCTTCGGCACTTTCGCCAACGTGGGGGACCCGCGCGTCTCGCCCAGCATGTCGGGGCCGTAGTACGCGCCGGGCTTCGCCTCGGGGGAGGTGGCGGCGAACAGCGTGGGCAGCGCGCCCTGCGCCGCGGGCTGGAACAGGAACCACAGGTACGTGCGCGCCAGGCCCTGCAGGCTCCGCTTGCCCGGCGCGTTGTGCAGCAGGTCGGTGCGCGAGATGCCGGGGTGCGCGGCGACGCTGGTGAGGCCCCAACCGTGGGCGACGCTCGTGCGCTGCAGCTCGAGGGCGAACATCAGGCACGCCAGCTTCGATTGTCCGTAGGCCTTCATCGGCGCGTAGCCACGTTCGGCCTGCAGGTCGGCCAGGTCGATGGCGCCGTCGCGCGCGGCCACGCTGGACAGCGAGAC
>CALNBU010000249.1 GCA_937875615.1 uncultured Archangium sp. | reverse complement strand
GGGCCTTGGCCTTCATGGTGGGCAGGAAGTGCGCGAGGTAGCGCCGGGCGATGGGCCCGCCGGAGTCGAGGTAGGCGGCGCCGTGGTCGAGCTCGTAGGGCGCCGAGAGGGCCACCGCGGCGCGCAGCAGCCCAGCGCCTTCGTCCTGCGCGAGGAAGTTGAGCAGCATGCTGGCGCCCGCCGACACGCCCACCGCGAAGCGCGGCGCGGGGAGCGTGGGGAGCAGCCAGCGGAGGTCGCGGTAGTCTCCCAGACAGTAGGACCTCGCCTGGCGGTTGGGCTCGCCGGAGCAGCCGCGCTGATTGAGGGCGACGCCGGTCCACCCGCGCGCGTGCAGCCCGCGCAGCAGCAGCTGGATGTAGCCGGAGCGCGACGAGCCCTCGAGGCCGTGCAGCAGCACCACGGTGGGGGCGCCGGGCGCGCCGTCCACGATGTCCAGGTCGACGAAGTCTCCGTCGGGGGTCTCACGACGCTCGCGGCGCACCGGCAGCGTGGCGACGGGCCGCCCCCACACCCCGAAGAGCGACTGGGCGTGGGTCCACCCCAGCCCGCGGGCAGGGACGAAGTCATCGGAGAAGCTGGGCATCGCGGTGTCGCCTACGGGGCGCGGGCCGACGACGCAAGGAGGGGCGCTCAGGGCGGCGCGCCCAACTGCGCTTCGGGAAAGTAGTGCGTGAGGATGTCGTCGCGGCCGGCGCCGGCCTCGGCATGGCCTGCGCACCCCGCTGACAGAGGCCCACGCCGTGACCGACGCCGACGCCGTGGAGCGCGACCTGGCCGTGGGCGTCCCGGACCTCGAAGCGCGCGCTGCGCACCTTCCCCCAGCCGAAGTGGCGGCCCATGGTCGAGAGGAACAGCTCCGCGCTCAGCGAGCGCCCGAAGACCCGCAGGCTCAACAGCCGCCCACCAGCGTCGCGGCGCACCGGCTGCACCGCCGGGCCGATGGGCTTGACGCCGAAGGCGCGGGCGAGCGCCGCGCGCGGCACGGAGAAGGACCAGGGGTGCGCCCCGCAGTGGGGGTCGCGCACCGCCGTGCCCGAGGCGGGCTGCCCGAAGACGTCGAGGGCGCTGCTGGTGTGGCCGCCGCAGGCCGCGTGGAGGTAGGCCGGCGTCAACGCCTCGCCCCGGCGCAGCACCAGGCCCGAGGTGGCTTGCGCCGCGGCGCGGGCATCGGGGCCGGCGCGGGTGCCCCGGTACACCTGGCAGTGCGCGAGGTCGCACAGGTCCGCCTCCCGGTGACGGTGCGCGGTGAGCGCGAAGGTGCGCGACACCACGGCCTGCGCCTCCAGCGCCGCGGGCTTCATGCCGCCGGCCTCCGCCTCCACCACCGAGGGCAGGTAGTCTTCGACGTCGACCACGTTGAGCAGCTGCACCGTGCGGCCGTCGTGAGACGCCAGCAGCCGCCCGGCGAAGGTGCGCTTCACGCCGCGCACGGTGACCGTCACCGGGCCTTCGGCGGTCAGCGCCGGGCAGGTGGCGTCGCCCACGCGGAAGACGCGGGTGCCGGCGCTCACCTGCGCTCCGCAGGCGAGGCGCGGGGCCTCGAGCGTCACCCGGTCGCGAACCTCACGCTCCAGCACGCGCACCGTCAGCGGTCCGGGCGCCGCGGCCAACAGGAGCAGCGTCCACGTCATGCGCGCGTCTGTCTCCGGGCCTGCCGCACGGCGCGCATTCAACCACGCGTTGACTGCTGAAGGTGTCGCGCTGCGGGCGTAGGAAGCTGCGGATGACCACGCTGGCCACGCCCCGGGTGCTGTTGCGCGACTGGCGCGACGCGGACCTCGCGCCCTTCGCCGCGCTCAACGCCGACCCGGAGGTGATGCGCTACTTCCCGGCGCCGCTGCGCCGCGAGGAGAGCGACGCGCTGGCGGCGAGAATCCGCGACTTCCTCGCCGAGCACGGCTGGGGGTTGTGGGCCGCGGAGCACGAGGGCCGCTTCATCGGCTTCGTGGGGCTGCAGCGGCCCCGCTTCGTCGCCGACTTCACGCCCTGCGTGGAGCTCGCCTGGCGCCTGGCCCGCGACGCGCAGGGCTGCGGGTTGGCCACCGAGGCGGGGTTCGCGGCGCGCGACTTCGCCGTCGCGCGGCTCTCCGGCGAGGCGCTGGTCTCGTTCACCACCGTCACTAACCGGCCCTCACGTCGGGTGATGGAGAAGCTGGGGCTGGTCTACGAGCGCAGCTTCGAGCACCCGCTACTGGGCGAAGGCCACCCCCTGCGCACGCACGTGCTGTACCGCTACTCCACGAAGAAGTCGGGCGTCGGCTCGACGTCGGGGTCCACGTTGTAGCGCTTGAGGTCCCGCTCGCCGGCGCTGGTGAGCACCTCGTCGTCGATGCAGAAGTTGCCGGTGAAGTCGAGGCCGCGCGAGAAGATGGTGTACGCCGCGTCGGCCATGATGTCGGGCTTGCGCGAGGCGCGCATCAGGTCGTCACCGCCCAGCATGTTCACCGCGGCGGTGGCGATGGTGGTGCGGGGCCAGAGCGCGTTGACGGCGACCTTCCCGCGGAACTCCTCGGCCATGCCCAGCGCGCACAGCGACATGCCGAACTTCGCCAGCGAGTAGGCCACGTGGCTCTCGAACCACTTGGCCTTGGTGATTTCGCGAATGGGCGGAGAGAGGTTGAGGATGTGCGGTGTGAACTTCGACTTCAGCAGGTGCGGCAGGCAGGCCTGGCTGACGAGGAAGGTGCCGCGCGCGTTGACCTGGTTCATGAGGTCGTACTTCTTCATCGGCGTCTCGAGCGTGCCGGTGAGCGAGATGGCGCTGGCGTTGTTGACGCAGATGTCGATGGCGCCGAACTTCTCGTGCACCGCGCGCACGGCGTCGTACACCGCCTCTTCGCTGCGGATGTCGCACATCAACGGCAGCGCGCGCCCGCCGGCCCGCTCGATGGCCTCGGCCGCGGAGTAGATGGTGCCCTCCAGCCTGGCGTGCGGCGTGGTGGTCTTGGCGGCGATGGCCACGTTGGCGCCGTCGCGCGCGGCGCGGAGGGCGATGGCGAGGCCGATGCCGCGGCTGGCTCCGGTGATGAACAGGGTGCGTCCGGCGAGTGCGCTCATGGTGCGCGCATACCAGACGAGTAGAGTGTCCGGTCAACGTGATGCGCGCGTGGTCCCCGTTTCTGCTCTGCGCCTGCCTCTTCGCCGAGGGGCCGGAGCTGCTGTCGGTGGAGCCGCCGGAGTTCGACGCCCAGCAGGGCGCGGCGTTGACGGTGCGCGGCGCGCGGCTGCTCCCGCCTCTGCGCTTCGACTTCGACCAGCCGGAGGCGTCGGAGTTGGGCGACGCCGGCGTGACGGCCTTTCTTTCCCGCGAGGACGGCACCCACGTCGCGCTCACGCAGGTCACCTGGGTCGACGCCACCCAGGTCACCGCGCAGGTGGGGGCGGTGGAGCCCGGCGCGTACCACCTGCACCTCGTGGAGCCCCGAGGCCGCGAGCTGCTGCTGCGCGACGCCCTGCTGGCGCTCCCCTGCGAGGGCGAGGGCTGCGAGGTCGACGCCGGGCCCTGCGACGAGCTGAACTATCGCGACTTCGACCGCGACGGGTATGGCTTGGGCCGTCCGGCGCGGCGCTGCGGGGCGGGGTGGGCGCCGCGCGGCGGTGACTGCGCGCCCTGGGAGGGGCTGCGGCACCCCGGGGCGCAGGAGCTGTGCAACGGCCTCGACGACGACTGCGACGGGGTGGTGGACCGCGACGACTGCACCGGCTGGACCGCGGTGGCGTCGCCGACCACGGTCGACCTCAAGCTGGCGGCGGCCTCGTCTCCGTCGCAGCTGTGGGTGGCCGGCGAAGGGCAGGTGTTCCAGGGCGGCGCTGCGGGGTTCGTCGACGTCTCTGTCGGTTGTCCGCAGGTGCCGCTGGTCCTCGCCGCGCAGCCCAACGGCGCGATGGAGCTCGCCGCCGAGGACGCGCTGTGGCGCCAGGAGCTCCCGGGCCTGGGGTGCGAGGTGCGTCGGCCGGTGGAGGGCGCGCTGGTCTCGATGCTGGCCTTCCCCGTGGAGCTGGTCGGCGCGCGCGCCGATGGCTCGGTGTGGCGCTGGCCGCCAGGGGGCGTGCCCACGGTGACGCCGGGCAACCTCCCGGCCGACGCGCAGCTGGTCGCGATGCACGGCGTGGACGCCCGTCGGTTGGTGGCGGTGGGGCGACAGGGAGATGCCGCGCGCGCGTGGACGCTGGGCGCCGACGGCGGTTGGCAGGAAGACCGGCTCTGGGGCGGCGTGGCTGGCCTGCGGTTCAACGCGGTGTGGATGTTCTCGGAGAGCGGCGCGGTGGCCGTCGGCGAAGACGGCGCGGTGGCGGTGCGCGGCCGCTTCGGTTGGTCTGGCGCCTCGGCGGGGGCGGAGCACGACTTCACCGCGGTGCGGGCCTTCGCGTCATCTCGGGTGTACGCCACCACCCGCGCGGGGGTGGTGCTTCGCCGCGCGGGTTTCGGGTGGGCGCCGGTGACCTCCGCGCCGGGGCCGCTGCGGGCGCTGACGGGCACCACGGAAGAGGGCCTGTGGGCGGTGGGCGACGACGGCGTCATTCTCCGGGGCCCGCGGTGAGGGCTGCGAGGGCGCGCGCGTTCAGGTAGGTGGCGCAGCGCATGAGCTGGACGCGCGACGACATGCCCTCGTTGAGTGGGCAGACCTGGGTGGTGACCGGCGCCAATGCGGGCCTCGGCCTGGCCACGGTGAAGGCGCTGGCGAAGCGCGGCGCGCGGGTGGTGTTGGCCTGTCGCGACGCCGGGCGCGCCGCCGGCGCCGAAGCGGAGGTCAGGGGGGAGGTGCCCGACGCCGCGCTGGAGGTGCGGCCCCTCGACGTCTCCTCGTTGGCGTCGGTGGAGTCCTTCTCTCACGCGCTGCACGGCGCGTACGGTCGCCTCGATGGCCTCATCAACAACGCGGGCATCATGGCCGTGCCCCGGAGCCTGTCGGCCGATGGCTTCGAGCTGCAGTTGGCCACCAACCACCTCGGCCACTTCGCGCTCACCTCGCGCCTGCTGCCGTTGCTGGAGCGGGCGCCGGCGGCCCGGGTGGTGGTGGTGGGCTCCATCGCGCATCGCTCCGGCGACATCGTCTTCGGGGACCTCCACGGCGAGCGCGCGTACTCACCGTGGCGGGCCTATGCGCAGTCGAAGCTGGCCAACCTGCTCTTCGCCTATGAAGCGGCGCGGCGCTTCGGGGCGCTGGGCCTGCGGACGCGGGTGCTGGCGGCGCACCCCGGCTACACGCGCACCGGGCTGCTGAACGTCGACTCCGCCCTGGGCCGCTTCTTCCGCTTCGGCACCTTCATTTCCCAGCCGGCGGCCGACGGGGCCCTGCCGCAGCTGTACGCCGCCACCGCGCCAGAGGCCGAGGCTGGCGGTTACTACGGACCTTCGGGGTGGTTCGAGCTGAAGGGCGCGCCGGTGCGCGTGGCGTCCAGCCGCCGCTCCCGCGACGCGGCGCTGGCGGCGCGGCTGTGGGAGGTCTCGGAGTCGCTCACCGGCGCCCGCTTCACCCCGCCCACGGCTTCAGCCC
>CALNBU010000248.1 GCA_937875615.1 uncultured Archangium sp. | reverse complement strand
CACCGAACTCCGCCAGCGCCGCCAGCGCCGACTCGCGGAAGCGGCCGCACCACGCGTAGGGGTCCGGCACCAATACCGGCACGCCGGCCAGCAACGGAAAGGGCCCGCACGCCGCGCAGCGGAGCAACAGCCGCGCCGGCATCAACGCCCCGCCGCACGACGGGCAGCGCACGCTTTTGCTCCACCAACTCATGGCGGCGCTTGTGTCATGCTTTGTCGCGAAATGAGCGACTCCATTCTCGTCGTCGACGACGACGCCGCCGTCGGCATGGTGCTGGCGGCGCTGCTGACGCAGGACGGCTTCAAGACCACCTACGTCGACTCCGCCGAACGCGCGCTGGCCACCCTCGGCAAGACGGCCTTCGACCTGGTCATCAGCGACGTGCGCATGCCGGGCCTCTCGGGGCTGGACCTGCTCAAGCGGGTGCGCGTCCAGTGGCCGGAGCTCCCGGTCATCCTCCTCACCGCGCACGGCACCGTGCCCATGGCGGTGGACGCCATGCGCGAGGGCGCCGCGGACTTCATGCTCAAGCCCTTCGAGCGCGCGGAGGTGCTCTTCGTGGTGAAGAAGGTGCTGGCCTCCAGCGAGCCCGAGCGCGCGGCCCCGCCGGTGCGGGTGGCCGAGGCCGTGCAGACCGCCGATGGCATGGTGGGCGCCTCCCCCGCCCTGGACGAGGCGCGCGCGCTCATCCGACAGGCGGCGCCCAGCACCGCCACCGTGCTGGTGCTGGGCGAGACCGGCACCGGCAAGGAGCTCGCGGCCCGCGCGCTCCACGCGCTCTCGCCGCGCAGCAAGGGCCCCTTCGTGCGGCTCAACTGCGGCGCGCTGCCCGAGACGCTCTTCGAGTCGGAGCTCTTCGGCTACGAGAAGGGGGCCTTCACCGGCGCCGCGGCCCGCAAGCCCGGGCGGGTGGAGCTGGCCGAAGGTGGCACCCTCTTCCTCGACGAGGTGGGCGAGCTCTCGCCGGCCAGCCAGGTGAAGCTGCTGCGCCTGCTGCAGGAAAAGGAGTTCGAGCGCCTCGGCGGCACGCAGACCCTGAAGGCCGACGTGCGGGTGGTGGCGGCCACGCACCGCGACCTCCCGGAGCGGGTGCGCGACGGCAGCTTCCGCGAAGACCTCTACTACCGTCTCAATGCGATCGAACTCGCGCTGCCGCCGCTGGCCGAACGCCCGGGCGACATCCT
>CALNBU010000247.1 GCA_937875615.1 uncultured Archangium sp. | reverse complement strand
TCCATCGCCCCTGTCGGCTCCGGCGCCACGGGCTTGCGGCCGCTGCCCGACTTCTGCGCGTACAGGTCGGCGAGCATCTTCTGGACCGAGGTGTGGGAAGGGTCCAGCTCCAACACCAGCTTGCTGGCGGCGATGGCCCGGGGAAGGAAGCCGTCCCGGGCGAACCCTTCGGCGGCACGGGCGTAGGCGGCGATGGCCTTGTCCTTCTTCCCCGCCTTGGCCCAGGCGTCACCGGCCCGCAGGCGGGACTGGTGGTCCTTTCTATCTGCCTCGCAGTACGTCTCGTAGGCCTCGGCGGCCTTCGCGAAGCGCCCCTTCTTGAAGAACTCCCCTGCCTTCTCCTTGAGCTCGCGCGGCACCATCTACCGCGCGCCTCCATCCTGCGCGGCGGCCGGCTGACCGTCGACGGCGAGCTGCGCGCTCTCGCGCACCCGTCGGTCGTAGTCACCTTTGAGCGCGTCGATGGCCTCGAGCTGGTCGCGCGGTTGGAGCGCCGCCAACGCCCGGCAGGCGGCCGCGCGCACCTCGGCGCTGTCGCTGTAGAGGTCCCTCGCCACCACCTCCACCGCCCGCTCGTCGCCGAGGCGGCCCAGGGCCAACAACACCTCGCGACGCGCCACCGTCTCGGGGTCGTTCAACAGCGAGAGCAGGAGCGGCACCGAGCCCTTCGCGCCCATCTCACCCAACAGCCGCGCCGCGGTGCCCGCCTCCAACCCGCCCTCCTTCACCAGCTGCTCCAGCTTCGGCGCCCCCTCGGCGGGAGGGGTAATCAACTTGAGGGGCTCCAACAGCCGCGAGCGATCTCCAGACAACTCGGTCAGGGCCTGCAGCACCACCAGCTGTCCTGTGGGACCGGCGTCGACCAGCGCCTGCGCGGTCACGCCCTGCACGCTGCGCTCGGTGTCGAACAGCCCCGCCCGCGCGTCCTCCCCCACCGACGCCAACGCCGCGTAGGCCGCGCCGCGGAGCTGCGGGTTGGCCTCGTCGATGAAGCCGAGCGCGGCCTCCTTCGTGCCGTCAGCCTTCAGGCGCCCCATGGCCCGGAGAATGGCCGCCAAGGTGCGCAGCTCGTTGTCCTCCGCATCGTCGATCAGCTCTCGCGGCACCAGCGGCTTGAGCATCGTCTTGCCGGAGGCCTGCGCGCGCTGGGCATCGAGCGCCTGGACGCGCGCCAGCAGATCCGAGGTGCGGGAGCGACGCACCTGCATCGGATCATCCGGGTCGAGCTGCTTGCCCGGGTCGAAGCCCGGGGCGTAGGTCGTGGGCAGCGCGGTGGTGATCCAGTCGGCGCGCCGGGGCTCAAGCGCCTTGAGCTCCGCGTCCCAGGCCTTGCGCACCGCCTCGGCCGCCGACGGCGCGTTGATCTCCGCCAACACCTCCACTGCGAGGCGTCGCGTGGTGTCGTCGTTCACGGTGGTGAGCGGGATGACCTTCGCCGCCACCTCGCCCGCGGGCGCCAGCGCGACGAGCGCGGTGAGGACCTGCTGCGTCGCAGCCGGGCTCCGGAGCTTGTCCAGCAACGGCTCCACCGGGCATCCGCCGCGGCGCCGCAGCTCGCGACCCAGGCTCATCACCTCCGCCTCGCTCGCGGTGAGGACGAGCTGACAGAGCGCCTCGTCGACCGCCGGAGAGCGCGGGAGCGAGAGCACCGCGCGGGTGGCCACGGCGCTCAGCGGGCTCTGCTCCTGGGCGATGGCCACCAGCTTGGGGAGCGGCGCGGGGTCGCCCAGACGTCCGAGCGCCTCACAGGCGGCCTCCCTCAACTCCGGGTAGTTCTCGTCGAGCAGCGCGGTGAGCGCCGGCACCGCGCGCACGTCTCCCGCCAGGCCCAGCCCTCGCGCGGCGGCGGCGGCGAGCGCGACGTGCTTGTCCTTGAGCAGCGGCACCAGCCGGTTGACGGCGTCCTGCCGCCCGGAGCGACCGAGCTCCTCGGCGGCGCCCACCCGCTCCGGGAGCGTGCCGTCGTCCAGCACCTTCACGTTGCGATCCCAGATGGCCGCCGACTCCGCGGCCACCACCGAGGCCATCGCGCCGGGGATGTGCGCCCCGCGGAGCGCCTCCACGATGGCCAGGCGGGTCGAGCGCCCGCGCCGTGAGTACTGCAGCGTGAGGTACCCGCGGGCCTTGTCGAGCTTGAAGGACGCCAGCGCCGCGGCCGCGCGCTGCTGCACGCGATCGTCCGCGTCGCCCAGGGCCTCCCCGAGGAGGTCCACCACCCGACCGTCCTGCGTCTTCCCCAGCGCCGTCATGGCCTCCGCTCGCACCAACGGCGACGGGTCGCGCGCGGCCTGCGAGAACAGGCTGACGTCATCGGCCGCGGCCTTCTCCGAGAGCCGCTTCACCGCGAGGGCGCGGACCTCCGGACGAGCGCTCTGGAGATCGGCCAGCAGCGCGTCACGGCCCCCGGAGCAACCGGCGATGGAGAGCGCCGCGAGGGTCAGTGCTGCGAGGCGGAACATGCGCCACCTCTTACCACGAGCCTCGGGGCTTCCCGCGAGAAGAGCCGCCCTGACGGGGGCCACTTCGCCCCGGCCTCCCTTCCCCTCCGCCGAACTTCCGGGCCCCGGGACCCCGCTTGTTTTCGGGGCGCGCACCCCGCGTGGAGCCAGCGCCGGCAGGCCGTCCGCCAGAGCGCGAGGCCCCGCCGCGCGCGCCACCTTCACCGGCCTCACGCTTTGCGAAGCGCGCGCCGCCTCCTCGTTCGC
>CALNBU010000246.1 GCA_937875615.1 uncultured Archangium sp. | reverse complement strand
CGGGAATCGCCAGAACTACGACGGCTGTGACGCCTCGTGCCAGTACGAGGTCGTCACCCGGGTGAGCGCGATGAGCATCTCCAGCGCCGCGGCGCCGTCGATGTGCACGCCGTCGACCAACCGGCTCGGGGCCCAGGTCTTCTCCAGCACTGCCCTCGATCAGCTCAACCCGATCCTCCAGGATGAGATCAACCAGGGCGGCGCCAACAGCTTCGTCCAGTTCCTGGGCCTCGATGACTTGACCGGCACCAACGATCCAGACTTCTTCGTGCGCATCTCGGGTGGTGAAATCGACCCGGCGCAGGGGAGCTGGCCCGGCAACAGCGCGGTCGACGGCTGGTACCTGGCCGCCGCCGCGGCCCCCGCGCCGATGGTCGCCGCGGTCGCCGGGCGCTCGGTGACCGCGGGTCCATCGGACTTCGTCTTCCCGGCGCAGTTGGGCGGCGCGCCGTTGCTGCTCGACGTGCTCGCCGGCCGGCTCTTCGCCACCGTCGCCGCGACGCCGGCGCCCAACCTGCCCGCGCCGCCGCCCTCGGCTATGGATCCGAACCTGACGGTGTTCCGGGAAGTCAACGCCACGGGCAACAACCTCGGCATCTGCGGCAACGTCACCGCCGCGTCCCTGGCGCAGATTCCCGTGCCCGAGGCGCTCACCACCGGCACGACGGCGTGCGCGGCCTGCCCTGGCACCAGCCGTACGTACACCTACTGCGGCGCGGGCAACCCCGTGGGCCCCGGCTGCAACTCGTTGCTCGACGTGGTGGTGAGCGGCTGCCGGGTCCCGATTCTGGGCTGCGGCGTGTCGCTGGGGGTGGTGACGCCGTCGCAGCCCGACGTGGCCGGCCCCGGCGCCGGCGCCGTCACCCAGCTCATCCCCAACTCCAGCAACGGCAAGGTGACGGTGAGCCCGGACAACCGCGACGGCTACTCGGCGTTCTTCAAGATCGACCTCCGCCGGCAGCACTTCACCGGGAAGCGCTGTACGACGGCGGCGCAGTGCGACTCGGGCCAGGTCTGCACCGCCGCCGGTCTCTGCCAGTAGCGCTCACGCGGTGCGCGCGACCAGCTCGCGCAGCACCACGTCGAAGGCCTCCGGTTGCTCGAGGTTGGGCAGGTGCGCGGCGCCGTCGATGACGTGCAGGGTGGCGCCGCTCACCAGGGACTGCAGTTGCTGGGCCTTCTCCAGCGGGGTGATGGTGTCGTGCGCGCCCACCACCACGGCGCAGGGGCCGCCGAAGCGACTCAAGATGTCCTTGCCGTCGGTGCGGGTGGCCATGCCGCGCGACGCGGCGGCGACGGCTGCGGGGCGCTGCCCGCGCATCATGGCCTCGACCTGGGCGCGCACCGGCGCGTCCGGGCACAACAGCTTCGGCAGCATCCCCTCGACCAGCTCGCCGACGCCGTGGGCCTCCACCTCGCGGGCCACGCGCTCCCGGCGCTCGCGGCCCTCGGCGTCGTCGGGGAGCGACTGGGTGTCGATGAGCAGCAGCCCGCGCACCCGTCCCGGATCGAGCCGGGTGAGCGCGATGGCCACGTAGCCGCCCATGGAGACCCCGCCGACCACCACCGAGGGCAGCCCGAGCTGGTCGAGGAGCCCGAGGGCGTCTTCGGCCATGGCCTCCATGGTGGCCGGCCCCGGCGGGAGAGAAGAGCGCCCGAAGCCCCGGTGATCCGGGACGATCAACCGCACGCCCTCCGGCGGATGGGCGAGCTGGGGCGCGAAGCTGCGCGAGTCGAAGGGGAAGCCGTGCAGCAGCAACACCGGCGTGCCTTCGCCCACGTCTTCATGGAAGTACGTCATGTGGTGACTCCTTCGGGCGGGGAGGCAGAACATTTCGCCTCCGGGCCGCCGGGTAGCATAGTCGATGGCCGTGGACGTACCGTCGTTGCCAGGAAAGCTGGAGGCCCTGCTGATTCTGCAGGAAGACCAGCCGTTCGCTTCCCGTTGTCGCATGGTGTTCGAGGTCGCCAGCCGCGCCATCGCGGCCATGGGAGAGCTCGATCTCGTCCAGTACGAGGAGCCGGAGGTCGAAGGCTCCGCGGACCTCTCGATGTGGGAGAAGGTCGCGCCCATCATCGCCAGCACCATCGCCGAGGTGAACACCTTCGCCGCGCAGGTCGAAGCGAGCTTCCCTCCGGGGCAGCTGCTGCTCGACGCCGGGCAGCTGCAGATCGAGTCGCAGTTTCACGGCGCGGCGGTCGCGGCGCGGGCCGACGTGATGAGCTTCGGTCAGCGGGTGAGAGATCCGTCTGTGGTGGGTGAGCGCTGGAACCTCATCACCGAGCTGCAGATCTTCCGGTTCCACTTCCGCGACGCGCTGGGGAAGCTGGTGTGGGAGGTCGCGCAGGTGATGGGCGAGTGCAAGCGGCGCGAGGTGGAGCCCGGCTACGAGGAGGCCCTCAACGCCACGCTGGTGGTGCGCACCATGACCACCGATCTCCGGCGCCTGATGCGGGCGCGCATCCAGCGGGTGGGCGACGCCGCGGGCGGCGACCTGCTGCCGCAGGCCCAGCAGATGGAAAAGGAGCTCAACGCCTTCGGTCGCACCGCGGCCTGGCGGGCGCTGCGCGCGCAGGACAAGAAGGGCATCCTCGAGTTCCGCGGCCGGCTGCGACAGCTCATGGCCGCCGGCGCCCCCAGCAAGCTGGAGCTCCTGGCGCTGCTGGAGCCCTTCGTGGAGTTCGTCGACGAGTTCGCCAACATCAGCCGCCGGGAACTGCTCGTCCAGCACGACCAGGAGGTGCTGGCGGCGGTCGGCGTGGTGCTGGAGCGCGCCATCAACACCTCCACGCCCGAAGAGAAAGAGGCCGCCTTCAGGCAGGCGCTGGACCTGGGGCAGACGCTGTACGGGCGCTCGGCCGGCTTCGACACCTTCCTCCGCGCGCAGCGGAAGCTGGCCCTGGACCCCGGCTCGCTGAGCGAGCAGCTGGAGCAGTTCCTCGTGCAGATCGCCGGCCTGACCGTGTATTGACGGCGCCGTTCCGTGAGCCACCTCGTCAAAGTCGCCGTCAAGCCGGGCCTGGGTCGCCACCTGCGCGCCGGGCACCCGTGGGTCTTCAAGAAGGCCCTGCTGAAGGAGCCGCGCGTGCCGGCGGGCGCGGTGGTCGACCTGGTCGACGAGGGCCGCTTCTGCGGGCGCGGCTACTGGGATCCGTTCTCCGCCATCTCGGTGCGGGTGCTGACGACGGACCCGCGCGAGGTGGTCGACGGTGATTTCTTCGAGCGGCGAATCCGCGCGGCCTTCTCGTCCCGGCAGAGCCTCATCGACCTCACCGGCACCAACGCCTTCCGACTGGTGCACGGCGAGGGCGACGGGCTCCCCGGCGTCATCGTCGACCTCTACGATGGCTGGGCGGTGCTCAAGCTGTACTCCGCCGGCCTGACGCCGCACCGGCCGTTCATCGTCGAGGCGCTCTCGCGCGTGGTGCCCGGGCTGCGCGGCGTCATCGGCCGCGACGAGGTGGGCCGCGATGACGCCGACGTCGACGAGGGGCGGGGCAACGGGCGGGTGCTGTGGGGCGAAGAGGCGCCGCGGCCGCTGCAGATCCTCGAGCGCGACGCGAAGTTCCTGGTCGACGTCTACGCCGGTCAGAAGACCGGGTTCTTCCTCGACCAGCGCGAGAACCGGCACCTGCTGCGGCGGCTGAGCCGGGGCCTGGAGGTGCTCAACTGCTTCTGCTTCTCGGGCGGCTTCTCGGTGAACGCCGCGCTGGGCGGGGCCAGGAGCGTCTTCTCCGTCGACCAGGACGCCGACGCCATCGCGCTGGCGCGGGAGAACTTCACGCTCAACGGCCTCGACGCCAGCGCGCATGACTTTCTCGCCGCCGACGTGTTCGAGCTGCTCGAGTCGTTCAAGCGCGAGGGCCGCACCTTCGATCTCATCGTGCTCGACCCGCCGGCCTTCGCGAAGAGTCAGCGGGCGGTGGACAAGCCCGGCGGGTTGCTCTGCACCGCCTCGTGCTCGGCGCGGGTGTCCTCGGAGGACTTCTTCGACGCGGTGAAGGAGGGGGCCTACAACGCTGGCGCTTCCCTCACCCTGGTCGAGGAGCGCTACCAGCCGCCGGATCACCCGGTGCGGTTGCAGTTCCGCGAGGGCAAGTACCTCAAGTTCTTCGTGCTCCGCGGCGCCTGACCAGAACGGTTTCCTGCACACGGGAACGGCCCCCGGTGTCTCGTCCTTGCGAACCGTTGACACGGCCCCGGTGGTGGGACAAACGGCGCGCGGTCTGGGCGTCTCGGGGCCGGTATTTCATACCTCACAAAGGAATCATCTCTCTCATGCGTTCCCTCCTCCTTGTCACAGCAGTACTGGCCTTCGTCGGCTGCAACGGCGGCCAGCCCCGTATCTACCGTGTCGCCATCGATGACACGTCGATCAAGCCGGTGTCGGTCGCGCAGTGCTGGCTCGACGCGAGCTCGGCGCAGCAGGGCAACCTGGGCCTCTTCACCAACTACTTCTCCGAGTCGGAGTGGGTCATCTGGGGCGGCGTGCAGGGCGTGGAATACCTCGACCTGGGCGAGATGGAGTGGACGCTCGGCAACTCCCAGTCCATCAAGAACTACGGCATCATCCAGGGCAAGGAGCGCGCGTTCACCGGCTCGCGGAACTGGGAAGAGGTCGTCAGCGGCCCGAACCCCAGCGGCGACATGGTCAACTACTACACGCACCGCTTCCTCACCTCGGTCACGGTCTCCTTCGACAACTACTCCTTCTCGCCCACCGGCGGCATCGACCTGCGCTCTGAGTACGTCTGCGTGCCGAACTCGACCAACTGCCCGCAGACGCCGCTGCGCACCTCGTGCAACGGGTCGCTCTCCTTCGTGGCGCGCCTCATCGACGCGGAGAACGTGGCGCCGGTGAACAACAACCCGACCTCGGGCGAGAAGTAAGCCGCCTCGCGCTTCGCGCGCAGGTCCCACGGGAGCTCTTCCGCTTGCTGCGGGGAGCTCCCGTTTGTTTGGCTGCGGCCATGGTGATCAAGGGGCAATTTCTCGAGCGGCCCACGTTGATCCCGGTGGGCGAGGGGCTGGTGCTCGAGGGCGTCTCACACCGCGGCGAGCGTCGGCCCGGCCTGCTGGTGTTGCCACCGCCGCCCATCGAAGGCGGGGGCATGGACCACGTGGTGGGCGCGGAGCTGGCCTTCGCGGTGTCGCGGGCGGGCTTCCCCACGCTGCGCTTCAACTACCGGGGCGTCGGCGGCAGCCAGGGCGCCCGCTCCAGGCGCCCGCAGGACTGGCTGGACGACGCCCGCGAGGCGCTCCTGCTGGCGAGGGACAACGCCG
>CALNBU010000245.1 GCA_937875615.1 uncultured Archangium sp. | reverse complement strand
CTGGTGCGTTTTATTGGAGAACTCCGACAGCGAATCCGAGGAGCACGCCCGCGCCCGCGGCGACGTGGGCACCGCCATCGCCCGGTGGGAGGCGCTGCTGGCACGCGACGACAGCCAGGCCTCGACGGCCACCACCCTCGCCAGCCTGTACGCGAGCCAGCGCCGCTTCGACGACGCGGTCGCGCTCCTCCGGCGGCTGGGCGCGCAGTGGCCGCGCAACGCGCAGCTGCGCGTCGCCCTCGGTGACGTCTTCGAGCTGGCGGGCCGCGACCTGGTTCACGTCGAAGCCGCTCATGCCGTCACCTCGCGCTGCGCCGCGCCCAGGAGCGCCGGAAGACCGGCCGCGAGCTGCTCGACACCTGGGCCATCAGCACCAGCGAGGCGCTCAAGTCCTACGAGGCCGCGCCGGGCAGCGAAGACGCCACCAGCGCCTTCGTGCTCGACGCCGCGGTGATTCAGGGCTTCCCCGACGGCACCATGGTCGACCGCGTGCACATCATCCAGAAGGCCCTCGACCAACAGGGCGTGCAGGAGGTGGCGGAGGTGCAGATTCCTCCCGGCGCCACGGTGCTGACGCTGCGCACGCTCAAGCCCGATGGCACCTCCCTGGAGCCGGAGCGCATCGAGGGCAAAGAGGGCCTGTCCCTGCCCGGCGTGCAGGTGGGCGACCTGGTGGAATACGAGTACCTCCTGGCGCACCCCTCGCGCGGCCCGGCGCAGCCCGGCTTCACCGCCTCGGCCTTCTATTTTCAGGTGGCGCGACAGCCGAACGCGCGCAGCAGCTACGTGGTGGTCGCCCCGAAGGGCAGCGCGCTCACCGTCGACGCGCACAACGTCACCGCGCCCCGGCCGCAGGTCGAAGGCGACTTCGAGGTGCTTCGCCACGAAGAGCGGCGCGTGCCGCCCTACCCCAACGAGTGGCTGCCCTTCGTCTCCGTGGGCACCGGCCAGCGCGGCAACGAGGGGCTGGTCAACGCCTACGCCGACGCGTTCCTCGACCGCGGGCTCATCACCCACGAGGTGCAGCGCTTCGCCGACGAGGCCGCCGGTGGCCGCAAGGGCCTCGAGGCCGTGCAGGCGGTGTACGCCGCGGTGCACGAGCGCCTCTCTGGCCGCGACGGCAGCCTCGGCGTCTCGGCCGCCTCGTCGGTGACCCAGGACCGCGGGAGCCGGCTGTGGTTGCTCAAGGCCTCGCTGGAGGCGCTCGGCTTCACCGCCCGGCTGGTGGCGGTGCGCGCCTTCACCTCCGACCCCGCGCCGTACGAGTTCCCCAACGAGGCGCTGCTGCCCTACGCCTGCCTGCGGGTCAGCGTGCCCGGCGCCGACGAAGTCTGGCTCGACTCGCTCACCCGCTTCGCGCCCTTCGGCGAGCTCCCGGAGTTCGCGCTGGGCGGCCTCGAGGCCTGGGTGCTGCCCGAGCCCGGGCGACCGCTGGAGCGCGTGAAGACGCCGCCGCGCCGCGACACGCCGGGCAAGCTGGTGAAGCTCGAGTTGGCGCTCGACGCGCAGGGCGTGCTGAGTGGGCGCGGCGAAGAGACGTACACCGGCTACGAGGCGGCGCAGCTCGCCGAGGCCCTCGACAGCATCGCCGAGGACCAGCGCCAGCAGGCCCTGCAGAGCTCGCTGTCGCGCTACTTCGGCGGCGCGGACCTCACCGGGCTCGAGGTCCTCGCGCCCCGGGAGGTCGGCGCCGGCGTCACCGTTCGCTATGCGCTGCGCGCGGAGCGCTTCGCCCGCCAGGAGGGCGAAGGCCGGCTGGTGGCCTCGCCGCCGTCCTTCCCGCTGCAGCTCGGCCGCCGCTTCCTGCAGGTCGCCACGCGCAGCACGCCGCTCTTCATCGACTCCAGCGAGGCGACGCTCACCCGGGTGACGCTCAGCCTCCCCGAGGGCTGGTCGTTGGTCCGCCCCCTGGGCGAGGTGACCATCGAAGGTCCGTCGGGCCGCTACCTGCGGCGCGAGGCCCAGAGCGGGAGCCAGGTCACCTTCGACGAGGTGTTCAACCTCACCCAGAGCCGCGTGGCGGTGAAGGACTACGACCGCTTCACCCAGTTCGCCGGAGAGATTGACCTCCTGCAGCAGCGCGACCTCCTCTTCGAGAAGCGCTGACTCGTTCTTTCAATCCGGTTACTGAAACGGCCCGCTTGCGTAAGGCGCGGCGCGCGATTACTCCGGTTTTCTGCATCATGGCCGCCGACACTCCCTCTCACACACCACACGAGCCTTCCGATGTGGTGGGGCAGGTGCTCTCGGCGCTGTGCGCGGTGCACTGCGTGTCGGCGCCGCTGCTGGTGACCCTGGCGCCGGCCGCAACCTCGGTGGTGGGCGGCGCGCACCCGGTGTTGCTGGCGCTGGTCATCGGGGTGGCGCTGTGGGCCTTCGTCCCCGGCTACCGCTGTCATCGGAGCCGCTCGGTGCTGGCGCTGGCGCTCACCGGCATCTCGCTGCTGTCCGTCGCCGCCTTCGCCTTCGAGGGCAACCTCGCGCTGGAGACGGCACTGAGCCTCGCCGGCGCCTCGGTGATGATGGCCGCGCACTGGCTCAACCGGAAGCTGCTCCGCGAAGAGCACCAGCACGCCCACTGAGTGCGGCGCGGCGGACCACCCCGCGGGCAGAAGACCCCGGTTTCACACGCGCATGGAGGTGGCGGCCGCTTCGCATGACGCCGCTCCGCACTTCAACCGGGAGCGCCTCACGTGTCGTACATCAGTCTGGGAGATGAGCTGGAGACCATCGCTGGCACCCTCGCCGGCGTCGTTGGTCTGCTGGAGACCTCGAGCCACCCGCAGTCCGCTTCACAGGCCGGCGCGCTGGCGCTGGTCGAAGCGCGGCTGCGGCTGCTCAAGCGGGTGGTGCGCGGAGAGCTCGACGCGAACGTCCTCGCGGCCCGACACAACACCCGCGACGGCGTGCGCGACGGAGAAGACGCCGACGTGCTGCTACCGCTTCTGCGCGCGGGGACGGGGGCTGCGCCGCGGCGGCGTCGCTCGCGGTGACTTCCGGGGGCGGCCGGGCTTGCGCACCAACGGCTCCGCCGCCGCCAACAGGTCAGCCGGCTTGCAGTTGAGCGCCGCCGCCAACCGCAGCAGCGAGGAGATGGAGATGTCCTTCACGCCCTGCTCCACGAAGCGGAAGAAGCGCGGGTCGATGCGCGCGCGCTCGGCGAAGCCCTCCTGGGTCAACCCCAGCGCGAGCCGCCTCCGACGCACATTGGCCGCGATGAACAGGAGCGTGGCCGAGATGGCTGGGGCATCGCCGGACATCCGTCGCCCACTCGCACGCCGACCGTTTCGTAACAGGTGATTGATGTACCCAGTATGAAGCCCGGCCGCGACGACGGTCAACCCTCGTCGCCCGCCTGTACGCCGAGGCGCCGCAGCATGCGGTGCACCGACTGCCGCGGCAACCCGGCTCGCTGCGCCGCGCGCGTCACCACCCCACCGGCGGCCTTGAGATGCTCGAGGAGGTAGGTCTTCTCGAAGCTCTCCAGCACCCGCTCCTTGGCCTCGTGGTACGGCAGCGCCAGCAGCTGGCTGGTCACCTCCGCGCGCAGGCGCGCCCCCGACGACTCGTCACCCGAGGCGTCGAGGTTCTTGCCCAGCGCGCGCGACACCGTGCTGGCGCCGAGGTCGGGGAAGGTGGCGAGCCGCTCCAGCACGTAGCGCAGCTCGCGCACGTTGCCCGGCCAGTCGTGGCGAGAGAGCATCTCCACCGTCTGGTCCGAGAGCCGCTGTGCGCCGGGACTGCGGGCCTCGAAGGTGCGCACCAGCAGCGGCACGTCTTCCGGGCGCTCGCGCAACGGCGGCACGCGGACCCGGAACACCGAGAGCTTGAAGTACAGGTCTTCGCGGAAGCGGCCGGCCTTCACCTCCGCCTCCAGGTCGCGCTGCGTCGACGCCACCACCCGCACGTCGATGCGCGCCGTGCCGCCCACGCCCGGCCGCTTGATTTCGCCGGTCTCGAGCGCGCGCAGCAGGCGGGCCTGCAGCGGGTTGGACAGCTCCGAGACCTCGTCGAGGTAGAGCGTACCGCCGGAGGCCTCCTCGAAGGCGCCGGGGCGAGCCACGGGCCGGGTGCTCGACACGTCGTGCCCGAAGAGGTCGCTCTCCATCAGCGGCTCGCTGGAGGCGCCCAGCTCCACCACCACGAAGGGACCTTCGGCGCGCGGACTGCGCATGTGGAGCGAGCGCGCCAGCACCTCCTTGCCCGCGCCCGCATCGCCCTCGATGATGACCGGCGAGTCGGTGGGCGCCGCGCGCTCCAGCAGCGCGAAGAGGCGGCGCATCACCAGGCTGCGGCCCAGGGCGTCGCCGAAGTGCTCGTGGGGCGAGAGCGGCCACTGCACCTCGCTGCGCTCCGGCTCGAAGCGCAGCTCGGTGCGCCCCACCGCCAGGCGCACCTTGTCGAGCAGCTTCGCCTCGAGCACCTGCACGCCCTCGATGCGCACGCCGTTGGTGCTGCGCAGGTCGCGCAGCCGGTAGCCGCCGGGGCCGCCTGAGAGCTCGAAGTGACGCCGCGAGACCGCCTGGTCGGAGAGCTTGAGCGTCGGTGCCCACCACCACGGTCTGCCCCTCGAGCACGACCTCCTGACCCTTGTCGGGGCCCTTGATGACGGTGAGCCGGGCCCTGGGAAAACGGGCGATGTCCGGCTGCAGGACTTCCGTGAGCTGATCGACTGGCATGGGCGCGCCCCCGAATGGGGTAGTATTGAATACCGGGCAGGCGTACCACGTCAGCCAGCCTGCAGTTTCACTTTGAAGCCACGGGGAAGAAAAGCCATGCGTGCTCCAGCCACCCACCTCTCTCCATCCATCAAGGGCCTGGGGAAAGGTCTGTTGTTCGCGGTGTTGGTGATGGTCGCCAGCGGCTGTGTGGTCAGGACGCGCGCCGTGACCACGCGGTACGTCGGCGGCTCGACGTGCTCACTCGACTATCCGTGCGCCAACACCTACTACTGGGACCAGTGGCGCAGCTGCTACGTCTACTACGACGGGTACCGCTACTACGACGCGCTGGGGACGTCCGGCACGTACCCGCTGCCTCCCTCCACGGTGGTGGTGACCTACCCGCCGCGAGGCTACCTGCCTCCCTCGTACTACGTGCCGCCGCGCAACATGTACCGGCCGCCCTCCAACTACCGCCCGCCCCCGTCGAACTACCACACCGCGATTCCGCCCAGCTGGCACAACAACCCGCCGTCCTACGGCGGTGGACGGAACGTCGTGCCCCCTCCCAACTCCGGCTCCGGCAGCTACGTGCCACCTCCCAACTCCGGCTCGGGCACCT
>CALNBU010000244.1 GCA_937875615.1 uncultured Archangium sp. | reverse complement strand
GCCAGCGCGTGCGCAGCAGTCCGGAACGGGTCCCGGCGAGCAGGTCGTCACCGGCGACTTCGGGTGGGACTCGCTCCCCGAGGCGCTGGAGCTGCCGGAGCGCACCGCCCTGCTGGCGCTGACGCTCAAGGGCCAGAGCGTGCCGCAGCCCAACCGCGACGGAGAGGGCCGCGTGTTCCTCCAGCGCGAAGACACCCAGACCGAGAGCGACCTCCTGGAGCTCGACGTGCACCGCCTCGTCACCGACGAGGTGCCGCTCACCCTCACCACCCGCCTCTCGCTCAAGGTGGCCGGGCGCAGCCGCGAGGTGCTGCTGGGCCGGGCGCTGCCCGAGGGCTTCGTGCCCATGGCGCTGACCTCCTCGCTCCCGGTGCGGGTCGAGAGCGACGGGCGCCTGCGGGTGCAGGTGCGCCCCGGCGAGGGGCGCATCGAGCTGACCGCCCGCAGCGAGGGGCCGGTCAGCGCGCTCCGCCGCCCAGAGCCGGGCGGCCCCTGGGTGCAGGGCGACGAGGTGTGGGCCTTCGACGCGCGGCCCTCGCTGCGCCAGGTGCTGGTGGAGGGCGTCAACGCCGTCGACGCCACCCAGACCACCCTGCCCATGGAGTGGCGCGGCTACCCGGCCTGGGCGGTGGGCGAGGCCGACGAGGTGAAGTTGACCGAGCGCCGCCGCGGCGACAGCGAGCCCTCGCCCGACGTGTTGAACCTCACCCGCACCTTGTGGCTCGACTTCGATGGCCGCGGCTACACCGTGAGCGACCGGCTCAACGGGCAGCTGCACCGGAGCTGGCGCCTCGACGTGCAGGACGGCACCGAGCTGGGCCGGGTGGTGGCCAGCGGCGCCGACCAGTCGATTACCCGCCAGGGACCGCAGGGGAAGTCGGGCGTGGAGCTGAGGCAGGGCGCGCTGTCGCTGGAGGCCGACTCGCGCCTCGCGGGCGACATCGGCTCGATTTCCGCCGTCTCCTGGGACGCCGACTTCAACAGCGTCTCGGCCACGCTGAACGTCCCGCCCGGCTGGAGGGTCCTCGGGGTGCGGGGCGCCGACACCGTCTCGCGCACCTGGTTCGACAGCTGGAGCCTCTTCGACATCTTCGTGGTGCTCATCATCGCGGTGGCCGTGGGCCGCCTCTTCGGGGTGCCCTGGGGCCTGCTGGCGGTGCTGACGCTGGGCCTCTCGTGGATGGAGCGCGACGTGCCCCGCTACGTGTGGCTGCTGGTCCTGGCCGCGGAGGCGCTGCACCGGGCCCTGCCCAGGGGCTGGCTGCAGACCCTGCTCAAGGTGGTCCGGCTGGGGGCGCTGGCGGCGCTGGTCGTCTTCACCGCCGCCTTCGCGGTGCAGCACGTGCGCGCCGGCATGTATCCGTCCCTCGCCCGGGAGCAGCAGCTGGGCGGCGTGCAGGGCTACCTCGACTACAACACCGAGAGCCAGCAGGTGTACTCGCGCAGCAACAGTGGGGCCTCGTTCGACAGCGCGCTCGCCGTCGAAGAAGGCGGCGGCGCCGGGTACGACCAGCAGGAGTCGTGGGGCGGCAAGCGGGCGCAGGCGCCGCAGCTCCAGCAGAAGAAGCAGCGCAGCTTCAACGTGCGCGACTTCGACAAGAACGCCACCGTGCAGACCGGCCCCGGCCTGCCGCGCTGGAACTGGGACTCCGTGCCCATCTCGTTCTCCGGCCCGGTGCAGCGCGACCAGCGGCTGACCTTCTTCTTCCTCGGGCCCGCGACCAACTTCGTGCTGGCCTTCGTGCGGGTGGCGCTGCTCTCGCTCCTGTTGCTGCTGCTGCTGGGCTTCCCGGGGAACTTCTGGCCGGGCGTCTTCCGGCGCGCGCGGCGGACCGCCCCCGCGGCCGCGGTGCTGCTGGCGCTGGTGGCCGGCCGGGCCCTCGCGCAGGAGGCGCCGTCGAAGGAGCTGCTGGAGACGCTGCGGAGCCGGCTCACCGAGAAGCCGAAGTGCGCGCCGTCGTGCGCCTCGAGCCCCCGGCTGACGCTGGAGACCACGCCCCGCACGCTGCGCCTGCGCCTCGAGGTGCTGGCCGGCGCGGACACCGCGGTGCCGCTGCCCGGCAGCGCGGCCCAGTGGGTGCCGGACACCGTGTTGCTCGACGGAAGGCCCGCGCCGGCGCTGCGCCGGGGCGACGACGGGCTGCTGTGGCTGGCGGTGAGCCAGGGCGCGCACCAGGTGCAGCTGGAGGGCGCGCTGCCGGCGCGGGCCACGGTGCAGGTGGCGCTGCCGCTGCGGCCCTACCGGGTGGAGGCCAGGCTCGACGGGTGGACGCTCGACGGGCTGCACGAAGACGGCGTGGCCGACGAGAACCTCCAGCTCTCGCGCAAGGCCGGCGACGGGAAGCGCGAAGGCAGCGCCCTGCAGATGGGCACCCTGCCGCCCTTCGTGCGCGTGGAGCGCACGCTGGTGCTGGGCCTCCAGTGGACGGTGGAGACCACGGTGACGCGGCTGACGCCCACCGGCAACGCGGTGGTGTTGGAGGTGCCGCTGCTGCCCGGAGAGTCCGTCACCTCCGACGTGCGCGTGGTGAACGGCCGGGCGCTCATCAACATGGGCGCCAGCGCCAGCACCTGGTCCTGGACCTCGGCGCTGGAGGCGAAGGCCCCGCTGGTGCTGACCGCGCCGCAGGGCGTGCCGTGGACGGAGGTGTGGCGCCTCGACGTCAGCCCGGTGTGGCACGTGGGCCTCTCGGGCATCCCGGTGGTGCACCAGCAGGATGACTCCGGCGCGCGGCTGCCCGAGTGGCGGCCGTGGCCGGGCGAGCAGGTCTCCATCGACGTCACCCGGCCCGAGGCGCTGCGGGGGCAGACCATGACCATCGACCAGTCATCGCTGGCGGTGACGCCCGGCGCCCGCGCCACCGCCGTCACCTTCACCGCCAACCTGCGCAGCTCGCGCGGCGGCCTGCACCCCTTCACGCTGCCCGAGGGCGCCGCCCTGCAGAGCGTCACCGTCAACGGCGCGCAGCAGCCCATCCGCCAGGAGGGCCGCGCGGTCTCCATTCCCCTCACCCCGGGCGCGCAGTCGGTGAAGCTGGAGTGGCGAGAGGCCGAAGGCACGCACCTGCGCTGGCGTACGCCGGAGCTGGCGCTGGGCACCGCCACCGTCAACGCCGACCTCGAGGTGCGCATGCCGCCGGAGCGCTGGGTGCTCTTCGTGCGCGGCCCCGGCCTCGGCCCGGCGGTGCTGTTCTGGAGCTTCCTGCTGGTGCTGCTGGTGGTGTCGGTGGCCCTGGGGCGGGTGCCGCTCACGCCGCTGCGCACGCACCACTGGGTGCTGCTGGCGCTGGGCCTCTCGCAGGTGCCGATGGCGGCCATCGGCTTCGTCTTCGCGTGGCTGCTGTTCCTGGGCTGGCGCGCGCAGACGCCGCTGAGCCCGGCCTGGCACAACCTGCGGCAGCTGGCGGTGGTGGGCGTCACCTTCATCGCGTTGGTGATTCTGGGCGTCAGCGTGTACGAGGGCCTGTTGGGCCAACCCGAGATGCAGGTGAGCGGCAACGGCAGCTCCGCGCGACACCTGCGCTGGTTCCTCGACCGCACCGACGGCGCCTACCCGCAGGCCACGGTCATCTCCGTGCCCATGACCGTGTACCGCGGCGCGATGCTGGCCTGGAGTCTGTGGATGGCGCTCTCGCTGCTGTCGTGGCTCAAGTGGAGCTGGAAGGCCTTCAGCACCGACGGGCTGTGGAAGACCACCCCGCCGACACCGAAGGCGCCGCCTCCCGCCGTGCCCTGAAGGCCATCGCAAAACACGACAGAGCACCGCAACCACCTTGCGCGGCGCGCCACACTCGCGCACAACCTGCGCTCTCTTTTCGGGAGGGCAGTCCATGGCACGTGCATTCAGCTTTTTCCGCGCAGGCGGCTTCGACCAGGTGCAGTTCGAGACGGGCGCAGACTTCGTGGCCCTCGGCGAGCTCGACTGGAAACTGTGGGTGGCGTTGGCCTCGCCCACCAAGGGGCTGGTCTTCGACACGCGCACCCTGGAGCTCATCGACGGCGACGGCGACGGGCGCATCCACGCCAACGAGCTGGTGGCGGCGGTGAAGTGGGCCGCCAGCCTCATCAAGAACCACGACGACTTCCTCAAGAGCCCGGAGACGCTGGCGCTCTCGGCCATCAACGACGCCTCCGACGAGGGCCGGCTGCTGCTGGCCTCGGCGAAGCAGGTGCTCGCCGGGCTGGGCAAGGCCGACGCCACCTCGATTTCAGTCACCGACTCCGCCGAGGCGGTGAAGGCCTTCCACGGCCTGCCCTTCAACGGCGACGGCGTGGTGCCGCCGGAGAGCGCGAAGAGCGCCGAGCAGAAGACGCTCATCGACGACATCATCGCCACCGTGGGCGGCGCCGACGACAAGTCGGGCAAGAAGGGCGTCACCATCGACCAGGTGAAGGCCTTCTTCGCCGCGGTGGACGAGTACGTGGGCTGGCTATCGAAGGGCGAGGCCGACGCGGCGCTGATGCCGCTCAAGCAGGACACCATCGGCGCGTGGGAGGCGCTCTCCGCGGTGCGCGCCAAGGTCGACGACTACTTCGCCCGCACCCGCCTCGCGGCCTTCGACGCCCGGGCGGCCGCCGCGCTCAACCGCGAAGAAAAGGAGTACCTCGCGCTCGCCGCGAAGGACCTCACGATTACCGACGATGAAATCAAGAGCTTCCCGCTCTCGCGCATCGAGGCCAACCGCGCGCTGCCGCTCTCCGAGGGCGTCAACCCGGCGTGGGCCGCGGCGCTCACCGCCTTCAGCGACAAGGCCGTCAGGCCGCTGCTGGGCGACACCGCCACCCTCACCGAGACCCAGTGGGCCGACGTGAAGGGGCGCCTCGACGCCTTCGGCGCCTGGCAGACCAGCAAGGTGGGCGCGGTGGTGGAGAAGCTGGGCGTGGACCGCCTCAAGGCGCTGCACACCGACGCGCAGAAGGCGCTGCTCGACCCGCTCTTCGCCGAAGAGAAGGCGCAGGAGCCCACCGCCAACTCCATCGTCAGCGTGGAGAAGCTGGTGCGCTACGTGCGCGACCTCTTCAAGTTCGCCAACAACTTCGTCAACTTCCGCGAGTTCTACGAGCGCAAGACGCCGGCGGTGTTCCAGGTGGGCACGCTGTTCCTCGACCAGCGGCAGGCCGAGCTGGTGCTGCGGGTGGAGGATGCGGGCAAGCACGCCACCGTGGCGCCGCTCTCGCGCGGCTACCTGGTGTACGCCGACGTGACGCGGCCCTCCTCTGGAGAGAAGTTCTCCATCGTCGCCGCC
>CALNBU010000243.1 GCA_937875615.1 uncultured Archangium sp. | reverse complement strand
GTGCCGGGCGGCCCGTGTACCAGCAGGAGGTCGCGCGCGGCGAGGCCCAGGCCCACCGCCTCGTGCTGCTCCGGGTTGAGCGGCCGCGACGGGGTGAAGGCCGGCACCTTCTCGAAGCGCGGAGGCTGGTTGCCCAGCAGCACCTCTCGCCGGTCTCGGGCCTGCCCTTTGTCCATCGCCGCCCAGCGCTGCAGGCCCGCCCGGGCGCGGTCGAAGGTGACGTCGTTGGCGGTGACGTCGAGGCGCAGGCGCCCCTCGTGCATCCACGTCGGCGGCGGCCGGTCGAAGGCCACGGTGACCGCGCTGCGCGTGGCCGAGACGACGGTGCCGGTGGGCGGGCTGTCCACCTCCGCCTTGCGCGGCGCGACGGTCAGCAGGTCTCCGGGGCCCAGGCGCGTCGCCAGCGGGCGCCGCTCGGCGTGCGCGAAGGTGACCAGGTGCCGGCCCCCCAACCCCACCGACTCTTCGCGGGTCTCGAGGTCGAGCACCACCAGCCCGCGCGCCTCCAGCTCGGCCAGGGGCAGCGTCCGACGGTCCTCCGACAGCCGGGCGCGCTCCGCCTGCCGCTCCAGCTCCAGCAGGCGGTTCAACTTCGAGAAGTGCTCGAGGTCGCGCGTCATCTCCGGGTCCTCATCTACGCAACGGGGCGCGCTCGGCGCCCAGCAGCGCCAACGTCTCCCGGACCTCGCGGAGGTCTTCGAAGCGCCCCTCCGGCGCGAGCGACGTCATGCGCATCACCACCGCGCGCAGCGCCTCTGGCGTCGACGCGGGCAGCGGCGGCACGCCCACCTCCGTCACCTGGAAGATGACCTCCACGTCTTCTTCGAAGTCGAAGGCCGGGCGGCCGGCAACGCACTCCCACAGCACCACGCCCAGCGAGTACTGGTCGCTCAGCGGGCTGGCCACGTCGTCCAGCAGTTGCTCCGGCGCGGCCCACGCGTACTTCCCGCCGCTCTCGCCCTCACCGGTCAAGGAGGCCACCCCGAAGTCGATGAGCCGCGCGCGCCCGTCGTTTCCCAGCAGCAGGTTGTGCGGGCTGACGTCGCGGTGGATGACCGGCGCGCTCAGCCCGTTGGCGTCGCGCGCGCCGTGCGCCGCCAGCAGCGCCTGCGCGCCGTCGGCCCCCAGCCGCGCCACCTCCCCGGAAGTGAAGGGAGGACCCGCCTCGAGCCGCGCCTGCACGCTGACGCCTTCGATGTACTCCATGGCGATGAACCACTCGCCCTCCACCTCGCCCAGGCCGAGGGTGCGCGGCACGCAGACGTCGTGCACGCGGGCCATGGCCCGGGCCTCGTGGAGGAAGCGGTCGCGCGCGTCGTCTCTGGCCGCCAGCGCGGGGTGGATGCGCTTGAGCACCACCGGCGCCTCATCGCCCCTGCGCGCGAGCCAGGTGACGCCCATGCCGCCCTCACCCAGCTGGCGGAGCAGCGCGTAGTCACCGAAGGTGCTCAGCGGACGTCCACCGCCGACATGTGGCCGATGAGCATCGTAATCTCCGCGCTGTTCTCTTCGCCCAGCCCCAGGCGCGCGGGGTGCGCCACGTCTTGACCGAAGGTGGGGTCGAGCTGCGTCCACTCCCCGACGTAGGCCTCCACCCACTCGTGCCAGTACAGCGCCGGGACCCTGTCCTCGTTCATCAGGTAGACCACCCCGTCGACCCGGCGCGCGGGGATGCGCAGCGCGCGCAGCAG
>CALNBU010000242.1 GCA_937875615.1 uncultured Archangium sp. | reverse complement strand
GTCGGCGGTGAGCGGCGCCACCGCTTCGGTTGGCGCGCACCCGGTCCCCGCACGCCGCTTGTCGGGCGTCGTCTCGGCGTCGGTCACTTCTCCGGGGAGCGGGAGCTGCGGGTGCCCCGGCACCACGTGGCTCGCCACGCAGCGTTGCTCGAGGGCGGGCGTCTCGGCCGTCGGCAGGGCGCCGACCAGCGTTGACAGCACAAAGAGGACCGCGCCGCAGGCGACCATCGCGCGGAAAAACTGCGCGCGGTGAACCCCACTGTCAAGCCGGAGATGGGGCGCCGCATTCTCCGACACCGCGCCGTCGCCTGAAACCCGTTGGAAATCGGAAGGTTGACGTGGGCGCAGGGACCAAAACAAAAGCGCAGCCCACCAGACGGCGGGCTGCGCTCGAGGGTGCGGCAGGTCTGGATGCTACGGCTCGCGCTCGAACTCCACCGCGATGCGGGAGCCCTTGAACGAGATGCTGTTGATGGCGCAGGAGCGGTTCACGTCGTCCGGGCAGGACGCGCCCGTGCAGGCGTACGACGAGTTGAGCGCCGCGGTGCCGGAGAGGCTGCCGCCGCCGCGGGGGAAGGTGAGCTCCACGTGCGTCTTGACGGTCTGGGTGATGGCGTTCGCGCCCTCGCCCTGGGTCTGCGCGGTCGAGGTGTCCTTCTCGAACTTCCAGCCACCCTCGCCGGCCTTGCCGGTGAAGATGCCGGCGGTGGTCACCGAGGGGGACTCACCGAGCACCACCTGGAAGTTGCCGCTCTCGAACTCGAGGTAGGCCTCGCCTTCCGGGCCGTCCCAGACCTGGACCTGGACGCTCTCGGGCGGGCCCGAGGAGACGGTGTTGCGCTCGAAGCCCTCGGCGTAGCAGCTGATGGGCGGCTCGGTGAGGGTGACCAGCAACTTGTAGATCTCGACGTCGACACCACGGCAGCCGCTGAGCGCGATCGCGGTCAGCAACACGTACTTGTGCATGTGTTCTCCATTCTTTGGGTTGAAAGCGCGCGCACCTTAGGGAGCGCGCAGGGTGGCGTCCACTTCGGCCTCTCCGTAGCTCTCGAGCTTCCGGTAGAGCGTCTTGCGGTCGAGCCCGAGCAGCTTCGCGCACTGGGTGCGGTGCCCCTTCACCGCGCGCAGCACGCGGAGGATGTGTTGCTTCTCGACCACGTCGAGGGGCACCAGCAGGGCCTCGTCGGCGTCGGCCGCGCTGGTCGAGGGGCTGGGCTGGCGCACCTTCTCCGGGAGATCCGCGCCGGTGAGCTGCTCGTACTGCGTGAGCGCCACCGCCCGCTCGATGACGTTGCGCAGCTCGGCCACGTTGCCGGGCCAGGCGTACGACACCAGCTTCTCGGCGGCGCTCTCGGCCAGCCCGGTCACCTGCTTGTCGCTCTTGTCGGCGAACTCCCGCACGAAGTGCTGCGAGAGCAGCAGCACGTCGTTGCCACGCATGCGCAGCGGAGGGATGTGCACGTTCACCACGTTGATGGCGAAGTGCAGCTCCGGGTGGAAGCGATCTTCCTCCACCAGGGCCTCGAGGTCGCGGGTGGTGGCGCTCACCACCCGCGCGTCGAAGGGCAGCTCCTGCGCGCCGCCGACGGGCTTCACCCGCTTGCTGACCAGCGCGTGCAGCACGCGCGTCTGCAGCTCCACCGGGAGCTCCGCGATGTCGTCGAGGAAGAGCGTGCCGCCCTGCGCGCGCTGCAGGGCGCCCGGGCGCGCTGACCTGGGGTCGCTGGCCACCGCGCCCTTCGCGTAGCCGAACAGCTCGCCCTCCAGCACGGTGGCGGGGACGCCCGCGCAGGACAGGGTGACGAAGGGTCCGGCGCGCCTTCGGCTCGCGTCGTGCAGCGCGCGGGCCACCAGCTCGCGGCCCGTGCCCCGCTCTCCGGTGACCAGCACGGGCGACTCGGTGACCGCGACCCGGTTGACGAGCGCGATGAGCTCTCGCATCGGCGCGCTCTCACCCACCAGCCGAGAGGTGCTCTTGCGGTTCACCACCTCGTCGCGCAGGCGCCGCACCTCTTCGCGTAGCTCGCGGTGCGCGACGGCGCGGCCCAGCGCCAGCGAGATGGTCTCCATCTCGAAGGGCTTGGTGAGGAAGTCGTAGGCGCCGGCGCGGATGGCGCGGATGGCGCTGTCCATGTTGCCGAAGGCGGTGATGACCAGCACCGGCACGCCCGGGTGCGCCTCCACCACGCGCTCACACAGCTCCAGGCCCCCGATGCCCTTCATGTTGATGTCCGTGACCACCGCGTCGAAGTCGGCTTCGGTGAGCGTGGCCAGCGCCTGGGCTCCGTCGTGCACGGCCCGCGCGGAATAGCCACGGCGCGCCAGCCCTTCGACCAGCAGCTGCGCCATGGCGACGTCGTCTTCAACGATGAGAATCTGATGGCTCATGAGGCTTCGGCTCCCGTCGGGAGGAATAGCGAAAAAGTCGTGCCTTCGCCGACCTTCGATTCGACGGAGATCCATCCGTGGTGGTCGCGGGAGATGCGCCAGGCCACCGGGAGCCCCAGGCCGTTGCCGTCGCCCACCGCCTTGGTGGTGAAGAACGGCTCGAACACCCGGGCCAGCACCTCCGGAGGAATGCCCTCTCCGTGGTCCTTCACGTCGAGCCGCGCATAGTCGCCCTCCGGGCCCTCGACGTCGGCCGGCGGCGTGGCGCGCGAGTGGCTGACCCTCATGTCGACGGGACCTCCGCTGGGCATGGCCTGCACCGCGTTGATGACGAGGTTGGCGATGACCTGCTCCAGCTGGTTGGGGTCGCCCACCACCATCACCTCGGTCGACGCGTCGAGCCGCAGCTGACACCTGGCCTTCTCGGCGAAGGTGTCGAGCACCTCGATGGACCGCCGCGAGACGGCCGAGAGGTCGAAGCGCGTCATGGTGGGCTCCTTGCGCCGCGCGAAGTCGAGCAGCTGCCGGATGATGCGCGTCATCTGTTCGGTCTGCTCGTGGATGATGGTCGCGTTGCGGGCCACCGCGTCGCCCTGAACCTCGCCCACGGCGATCATCTTGGCGCGCGCCGCCACCACGTTGAGCGGCGTGCCGAGCTCGTGCGCGATGCCCGCGGCCAGCAGGCCCACGGTGGTGAGGCGGTCGGCGTGTCGGAGCTGCGCCTGCGCGGTCTCGTAGCGGTCGTGCGAGGCGATGAGCTCGTCGCACATGTGGTTCATCTCGCGGGCCAGCTCGCCGATCTCATCGCTCTGCTTGATGTCGACCGGGCCGGTGTAGTCGCCCTGGCCGACGCGCCGGGCCTTGGCCGCCAGCTTCCGCACCGGACGCCCCACCACCAGCGCGCCGAGGACGATGCCGACGACGGCCCACACCAACCCCAGCACCGCGAAGTTGGCGACGTGGCGCCAGACGATGCGGCGCACGAGCTCGCGCTCCGCCACCAGCTTCTCCTGCATCCACAGCGCGCCGGTGCGGCCGCCGCCGAGGTCGATGGGCATCCAGCTCTCGGCGGAGTCCCAGACCTCCCGGAAGATGACGCCCTCGCCGCGGTTCAAAGACGCCCGGTGCGCTTGTGGAATCTCCACCGGGAGCACCAGCCTGGCCTGCTGCGTGTCGGAGTTGGCGGCCTCCATCAGCAGGCGCTGTCCTTCCTCGAAGGTGCCGCGCTCCAGCTCCCGAGCGAGCGCGGCGATCAACACCCGTCCGGCGACGCGCTGGTCCGTCTCGACGTCGTCATGGTGCAGCGCGACGGCTTCGCGCACCGACAGCCACGCCGACGCGCCCAACGCCAGGAAGGCGAGGAGCGCGAGCGGCAAGGTGATTTTCAAGGCGAGTTGCATGGCGGGCCGCAGCTTCGCCCGAAATCACGCGCGGGTCAGGCTTCGACCTTGACCTTCAACGTCCGCGGCTGCGTCTCTTCCCGGCGCGGGACGCTCAGCGTGAGCACCCCGTGCTTGTAGGTGGCCGCGAGCTTGCTGCCGTCGAGCGTGTCGTCGAGGGTGAAGCTGCGCAGGAAGTGACCGGTGGCGCGCTCGCGCCGCACCCAGCCCTTGTTGTCGGAGGTCTTCTCCTCGGTCCGCTCGGCGCGGATGGTGAGCAGGCGGCCCTCCAGCTTCACGTCGATGGCCTCCGGGTTGACGCCGGGGAGGTCGACGCGGAGTTCGACCGCGGTGTCGGTGTCGCGGACGTCGGCCGCGGGGAAGAGCGCGCGCTCGCCCTCGGTCTGCGGGGTCTTCCACAGCTGGTCGAGGTCACGGAAGAAGGTGTCGAAGCGGGGGTTGAAATCGAAGCGGGTCAGCATGGTGGTTCTCCTGTTCGGGTTCGAGGTTCCACTCTCGTGGGCAACCCGAAGGTCAAACAGGAACGGCCCGCGTCAAGGCAGCGTCTTCCACCCGAAAGGCCAGCCTGATGCGCTAAAGAAGCGCGCATGGCGCGTGCGAAGAAGAGCGAGACCACCGACGGAGCGGACCTCGCGCCGGTGGTGGGGCGGAACCTCAAGCGGCTGCGCACCGAGCGCGGGCTGTCGCTCGAGAAGCTCTCCCAGGCCTCCGGGGTGTCCCGCGCGATGCTGGGGCAGGTGGAGCTCGGTCAGAGCGCGCCCACCATCAACGTGCTGTGGAAGATGGCGCGGGCGCTCGACGTGCCCTTCTCGGCGCTCATCGCCTCCACGCCCACGACGGGAGCGCGGGTACTCCGGGCCGAGGCCGCCAAGCGCCTGATGTCGAGCGACGGCTCCTTCGCTTCGCGCGCGCTGTTCCCCTTCGACCAGCCCCGCCGCGTGGAGTTCTACGAGCTGAAGCTCGCGCCGCGCGGCGTCGAGAAGGCCGACGCCCACGCGCCGGGGACGGTGGAGAACCTGGTGGTGTCGAAGGGGCAGGTCGAGGTGGTGGTCGACGGCGAGGCGCACACGCTCGAGGCCGGCGACGCCATCGTGTTCGACGCGGACCTGCCGCACGAGTACCGCAACGCCAGCGCCGGTGACGCGGTGATGTACCTGGTGATGACCTACGCGGAAGAGGTCGGCTGAGGCCACCTTCAGTACGGCAGGCCGGGAACGTCGAGCTCCACCGCGCGCAGCCCGTTGCCGAAGGTGGTGACGTACAGCGTGGTGCGGGCGGGCCCTCCGAAGGCGGCGTTGGTGGGGCTGACGCCGGAGACCGGGATGGCATCGGGCAGCACCGTGCCAGCTGGGGTGATGACGCGCAGCACCTGTTGCGCGCCCACCGCCGCGTACACGTTGCCCGCGCAGTCGATGGCCATGCCGTCGACGCCGCGCACGTCGGCGAGCTGCTGGCGGGGGCCCGGGGCACCCTCGGCGCTCAGGGCGTACTGCTCGATGGGGCCGCTGCCGGCGACGTACAGCGTCTGTTGGTCCGGCGAGAGCGAGATGCCGTTGGGGGTGTGGTGCTGCGTGGGGAGGGTGGTGACGCCGCCGTCGGGCGCCACGCGGTAGACCCGCCGGTGCTCCGCGCCCTGTGGGCAGTTGGAGCCGCACTGGTACGAGGGGTCGCTGAAGTAGAGGTTGCCGTCGGCGCGCACGGCGAGATCATTGGGTGAGTTGAAGCCCGCGTCGCCGTAGCGTCCGACCAGCAGCGTCTTGGTGACGGGCGCTTCGAGCGTGAAGGCCACGATGCCGAAGTCCTGGTGGCTGGCGCCCAGCAGCCGGGTGCCGTCCCACGCCAGGCCGTTGGTGCCGGCGTCGGCGAAGAAGGGCTCCAGGTTCGCGCCGTTCAACCGGAGGATGCGCGAGGGCGGCTGGTTCCCGTAGGTGCGCAGCTGCGAGAGGTAGAGGGCGCCGTCGGCCCACACCGGGCCCTCGAGGAAGTACGAGGCGCCGTTGGTCCAGTCTGGCGCGGTGGCCAGCGGGGTCGCGGCCTTGCCCGCGAGCTCCGGGACGGTGCCCGCCGCGACGCCCGCGCAGGCGTCTCCGCCACCGGCCTCGCCTCCACCACCCGAAGGCGCTCCACCGCCGAGGGGTTCGCCGCCGCCCAGCGGAGCGCCACCTCCACCCTCGCCACCGCCCAGCGCAGTCCCGCCGGCGCCGCCACCGGTCAGGCCGCCTCCGTCCGTGTCGCTCCAGCCGCCGCCGCCGCCGCCACCACCGCCGTCGGGCGTCTCGGCCGGAGCGCAGGCCACGAACAACACCAGCATCCACAGGCGTCTCATGTGCCCGACAGGTTGGTCCGGGTTGGCGCCGGTGACAACGGCGCAGAAGGCGCGGCCGCTCGCTGTCGCGCCGTGGTGACGATCTCCCGGCGCGGTCTGGCGGGCGCGCCGCCGACGGCCTACCGTCAGGCCATGTCATCGCGCCAAGCAGCCATACTGGTGTGCGTCGCGGGGTTGAGCGGGTGCATCGGAGAGCTCACCGGCTGGATTCCGGGGGAGGCGAATCAGGGCGGCGGCGCGGGGGTGACGGGGGGCGGCGGCGGCGTGTCGGGGCAGGGCGGCGGTGAGGCGCCGGTGGTGTGCGACGTGCCCAGCCCGCTCCCGGGGGCGACGGTGCCGATGCGGCGCCTCAACCGGGAGCACGTGCTGTTCACCGTGCGCGACGTGCTGGGCGTCTCGGAGCCGTTGGCGGTGTCCGACGAGCACGTCTTCACCTACCGCTCCAACATCTCCGCCACCGTCGACGACAACGGCGCGCAGGCCTACCTCGACTTCGCCGAGCGGGTCTCGACCTCGCCGGAGCTGTCTTTGACGGGCTGCACGGCGTCCGCCTGCCTGTCGTGGCTGCTCGACGAGGTGGGCCTGCGGCTCTTCCGCCGTCCGCTCGAGGCGGAGGCGCGGGCGCGCTACACCGCGCTGTACCAGGCGGGCGTCGCGCAGGCAGGCGCAGGCGACGCCGGGGCGCGCGAGGGGGCGCGCTGGGTGTTGCAGGCGTTCCTGCAGAGCCCCTCCTTTCTCTATGTCGACGAGCCGCTCGTCGACGGTCGGCTCGATGGCTACGGGGTGGCCACCCGGTTGGCGCTGAGCCTGTGGAGCTCCAACCCGGACGTCGCGCTGTTGGAGGCGGCGGCGGCCGGCGAGCTCGACACCGCCGACGGCATCCGTCAGCGGGTGCACCTCATGCTCAACGATGCGCGCAGCGAGCGCGGCTTCACCGCCTTCGTCTCGCAGTGGTTGGAGCTGGAGCGCATGCGCCGCCCCGACGCGCGGCCCGACGTGGTGGCGCTGGGCGAGCCGCTCATCCGCGAGCTGGAGCAGGAGCCGGTGCTGCTGGTGCGCCGGGCGGTGCTGGAAGGCGCCAGCCTGGAGCAGCTACTGACCACCTCGCAGACGGTGACGCTGCCGCTCCTGCGCGCGCACTACGGCGCCGACGTGCTGTCGGTGGAGGGCGCGACGACGTCGCTCGACCCGGAGCGCCGGGCGGGCGTGCTGACCCTGGCCGGGGTGATGACCGCCATGTCGAACGCCGGCATCACCAGCCCCTCGGTGCGGGGGCACGCGCTGTTGACCAACGTCATGTGTACGCCGCCGCCGCCGCCGCCCGACGGGGTGTCGCTGACGTTGCCGCCGCCCCAGCCGGGGGCCACCACGCGCCAGCGCATGGAGGCCCACTTCTCGGACCCCTCGTGCGGCGGCTGTCACCGGGTGATGGACGGCGTGGGCTTCAGCTTCGAGCACATCGACCCCGTCGGCCGCTGGCGGCTGCTCGACAACGGCCAGCCCATCGACGACGCGGTGGAGATTCCCTTCGGACAGGAGCGCATCCCGGTGCACGGACCGCGCGCGCTCGCCACGCTGTTCTCGACGCGCCCCGAGGTGCACAGCTGCTTCGCCCGGCAGTGGACGCGCTACGCGCTGGGAGCGCTGGAGAGCGCGGAGGTGAAGTGCTTCCCCGTCGAGCTGGGTAGACAGGTGAACCAGCCCGGCGGCCTGGAGGCGCTCATCTCGGAGCTGGCGGCCTCCGACTATTTCCGAAAGGGCGCACCATGAAGGTCTCACGACGCACGCTGCTGCAGAGCGGCATGGCCGCGGCGCTCTTCCCCTGGTTGGCGCGCGCCGACCCCAGCGCGCCCCGCAAGAAGCTGCTGTTGGTCTTCACGCCGCACGGCACCGTCTGGCACAACTGGCGGCCCACCGTCAGCGGGCAGACGCTCACCTACGGGCCCATCCTCGCGCCGCTCAACGCGCACAAGCAGCGGCTGGTGCTGCTCGACGGCATGGCGTTGCCCTGGGGCACGGGCAAGTACATCCCCCACACGTACACCATGCCCGCGCTGTGGTCGGGCGCGCGCATCGACCCCGACTCCACGCTGTTCTACCGTTCGGACCACGACACCTCGTTCGGCTGGGGCACCGGCACCACCGTCGATCAATACATCGCGCAGCGGCTCCCCGCGGGCGAGACGCCGTACCGCAGCATCGAGCTGGGCACCTATTGCGGCGACGCGCACCCGGCCAAGCGCATGATCTACTCGGCGCCGGGCATCGTGAAGCACCCGGTCGACGTGCCGAGCACCGCCTTCAACCAGTTCTTCAGCGCCCCCAACCCCGACCTCGAGGCCGCCGCGCGTGAGCTGGCCCGACGCGCACGCCACCGCCGTGCGCGCCATCGAGGCCCGGCTCGAGGCCGAGACCCCCGACTGCGACCAGCCCACCGCGCCGGGCAGCAGCGACGGGCAGAACCGCTTCGATCAACAGATCGACCTCGCCGCCGCGGCGCTCGGCTGTGGCCTCACCCGGGTGATGAGCCTGCAGATGCGCATCGCCGACGTCGATGGCTCGGTGTACCCGTGGATCGGCTTGTCGGGAGGCACCGCGGACAACCCGGGCACGCTGCAGGGGGGCCACCACCACTACACCCACAAGGGCCCCACCGAAGACGACGCCGACGAGAAGCTGACGCAGATCTACGCCTGGTACTCGGGCCGCTTCTCGCGCCTGCTCGACACGCTGGCGGCCACGCCGGATCTCGCCGGTGGCTCGGTGCTCGACCACACGCTGGTGCTGTGGGGCAGCGAGCTGGGCATCGGCCGCGAGCACCAATGGCGCAACGTGCCCTTCGTCATGGCCGGCGGCCCGGGCGTGGTGCGGGGCGGGCAGTACCTCACCTTCCCCTCGTGGACCGGCAGCAACACCAACCCGGCGACCTCCGGGCACAAGTCGAACCACCGCCTGCTGGTCACCGCGCTCCACTGGATGGGCTTCACCGACCTGGCGACCTACGGCGCGATGGACGGCGGCTCTGGCCCGCTGGCGGGCGTGCTGGCCTGAGGTGCTTTCCGGTGGCGTGACGCGAGGCCTTCTGTAGCTTCGCGGCCATGCTCACTCCGCTCACCTCGCTGTTGTTGGCTCAGGCGCCCATCGACGACAAGGCCGCGACCGCGTTCATCGCGGCGTTCGCCGGCGTCTACCTGCTCATTCTGTTGGCGGCGGTGGCGGGGTTCGCCTTCCTGGTCTTCTGCTTCTGGCGCATCTTCACCAAGACCGGCCACGGCGGCGCGCTGGCGCTGCTGTTGTTGATCCCCGGCTTCGGGCTGTGGATCGCCATCGGGGTGCTGGCCTTCAGCGACTGGCCCGCGCTGCGCGGCGCACCGCGCGCCGGTTGAGCGCCGCGCCTCGCCTCAGCGGCCACCGAAGCGCGTGGTGAGCTGAGCCTTGAAGTCGTCGAAGGCGCTCTCCGCCATCTTGTCGTAGGGGAGCGTGGGCGACGCGCTGCCGGCGCGCGAGGTGGTCCAGCGGATGTCCTTCGCGGGCTCGGAGTCGAATACGAAGCGGTGCGCGAGCGCCTGCGCCCCTTCGAGCTGCACGCCGAAGTCCCAGAAGAAGGCCACGCCGAGGAACTTCCGCTGCGGCCCCTGGTCCTTCTTCGACTCATAGAGGCTGCCGGTCAGCCGCACCTCGTAGGCGATGATGAAGGACGCGGGAGGCTCGGAGGTGTCGATGGGTTGGCGCTCGTGGGTGTCGGGGTCGTAGCGGTATTGGGCGGCGGTGGAGTCTGAGCCGATGGTGACCACGTTCTCTCCCAGCATGGTGTTGAAGGCCTTCTGGAGCACGGCGGTGATGGTGACCTCACGGCGGGTGTTGGCCTGGTCGGTGAAGGCCGGCCGCGGGTCGATGAGGTTGTTGCGGAGCTCGTCGGGCAGCTTGTCCATGTCGAGCTTGTCGAAGAGCGTCTTCGACTCGTAGCGGACGCCCACCCGGGTCGAGCGCCTGGCTCGGAGCGTCTTCACCAGCTCGCGCATCATGGGCGCCATCTCGCTGTCCCGGTGGGTCTCGATCTTCCGTTCGGCGTCGTCGTACAGCGCCTCGATCATCGCCTCGGCTTCGGCCGCGTGGAGGCCGGTGGGGTGCCGCTCGAGGTACCACACCAGCTCGCTCACCTTGTTCCGGTAGCTCCACTTCGCCATCTCGAAGTCGCGGTGGTCCCGCTTGCGGTCGTTGAGCGGTATCAACACCAGCGTGAGCAGCGCGGTGAGGGCGGCCATCGCCCCCGCAAGCTTGAAGAAGCGCCGCTTCTGGCGCCGGGGTTCCGCTCCTCCGAGAGCCCGCTGTGCATCGCCTCCAGCATGCGCCTGCGGGCCGCGAGCAGCTGGTCGGCCCAGGCCACGGCCTTCTCCTTCCCGTGGATGCTGGTGTTGAAGGTGCGCTTCGCGAACACCAGGTGGACGTTGGTCGTGGAGTAGGCGCCGTTGGTGTAGTGGTGCGTCAGCCGCACGTCGTGCAGGTTGGTGAGCGGCCAGGCGGTGACCGTGTCGAGGTCGACCTGCAGCAGGTAGAACGGGTGCACCGTGGTGTAGCGATGGTACGGGCTGCGGGCGACGTCGATGAGCCGCAGGACCGCCCAGGTCGCGCACAGCAGCAGCACGAGCACGCTCGCCCCGAATGCCGCGAGCTCGCCCGGCGAGAGCGGCCGCCGCCCGTCGAAGGCGCCCCACAAGATCAGGGCGATGAGCGGCACCAGCAGCACCAGGGCGGCGATGGCCCCGGCGCGTGGGCTGCCCACCATCTTCATGGGCGAGGGCCGGGTGCGCTCCGCGGCGAGCCACTGCTTTGAGGTCTCCGGCAGCGAATCGATCTCCAGCGTGAAGCTGGTGGGCATCTGGCCCGTGGCGCGGCGCGGGTCGAGTGCGGCGGCCTCGCGCATCAACAGGTTGGCCTCGTCGGGTCGCTTCTGGGCGAAGAGCGGCGCCGCGAGCGCCGCCAGGCGGTTGGCCACGAAGCGACGGCCCGCTTCGTCGGGCGGGTAGATGGCCTTGAGCGCCTCGAGCACCGCCTTGAGGCCCGCCGGGTTGTTGCGTCCGGCCTCCGCCTCCAGCTTGCGGGTGAAGAGCGCGAAGTCGCGGAAGTCCACGGCGCCGTCGAGGTTGATGGCGGCGTCGAGGGCCTGGAGCGCTTCGTCCCACTTGCGCTGGTCCATCAGGCAGTCGGCCAGCGCGGTGAGCGGGCGGACATCTTCACGCGAGCGCTGCGCCGCGGCGCGGAACGACGCCTCGGCCTCGGCGAACAGCTGCTGCGCGTGCTGGGAATACCCGAGGTGCAGCACGTAGGCGCCGTTGTCGGGGTGCTCCTTCACCAGGCCGCTGAAGACGGCCATGGCGTTGGGGTACATCTTGTCCCGCAGCCAGGTCAGACCGAGGAGGTCTCTGGCGAAGGCGAGCGAGGGTTGCTCCTTCACCAGCGCCGCGAGGATGAGGCGGGCGTCGCTGAAGCGGCCGCCGTCCATGGCCGCCATGGCGTCGGCCAGCCGCGACGAGGTCTCGCCGTCGTTGGTGTTGAAGCCCACCGAGTCGTAGTCGCGCCGGGAGTCGTCGTTGGAGAGGACCTCGTAGGCCTCCCGGATTTTCTGGAACTCTTTGGGCGCGGTCTCCGGTGGGTAGCGCCGCACCAGGGTGAAGTAGGCCTTCTTCACCGTGCGGGCGTCAGCGCCGCGTTCGATGCCGAGAATCTCGTAGAAGTTCTTGCTGTGGACGTTGCTCACGGTTGCAGGTTCCCCCCTTCAGGTGCGCTGTAGCAGCGCGTGGTCGATGGCGTCGGCGACGGTGTCGACGAAGATGAGCTCCAGCCGCCCGGCCACCTCTGGGGGCAGGGCCTTCGCCTCCCGCAGGTTGCGGCGCGGCAGCAGCACGGTCTCGATGCCCGCCAGATGCGCCGCGACGAGCTTCTCGTAGAGGCCACCCACCGGCTGGACCTCTCCGTGCAGCGTCAGCTCTCCGGTGGCGGCCAGCGCGGGCCGGGTGGGGCGCTGGGTGAAGGCGGAGGCGCCGGCGAGGAACAGCGCCAGGCCCGCGGAGGGGCCGTCCTTGCCGATGTGGGTGTCGGTGAAGTGCAGGTGGAGGTCGAAGCTCCGCACCAGCTCGTCGATGCCCAGCGCGGCCGCGCGCGCCTTGAGCACGGTGAAGGCCACGCGCGCCGCCTCCTGGCCGGTGGCGCCTACGTTGAGGCTGAAGATGAGCTCGCCGCGCCCCGGCACCGCGGCCGCCTCGAGCGGAGAGACCGCGCCGCCCGAGTGGCTCCAGCCCAGCACGCCCACCTTGCCCACCGCGGGGGCTCCGGGGCGTGAGGGCGTGGGTGCGCGCGCGTCGAGCTTGCGCTGCGCCGGGCCTCCGGGCTCGCGCTCCGCGGCCTTCTCCCACGCGCGCCGCGCGGCGTCTGGCTCTTGCAGCGAGGCGAGGACGTCGCCCAGGTCTTCCCACGCGTTGGCGTCGTCCACGCCCAGCAGCAGCGCCTTCTTGTAGAGGCGCGCCGCGTCGCGCAGGTGGTGCCGGTGCTGCGCGAGGTCGCCCAGCCGGTTCCAGGCCACGCCGAGGCCCGGCGCCTGTTGCAGGCACGCCTCGAAGGCCCGCTCGGCGGCGAGCACCTCTCCTTCCAGGAGGCGCAGCTCGCCATCGAAGAAATGCCCGGCGGCCGAGGCCCGCTGCTCGGCGGACGCGGCGCGTAGCGCGCGTCGGAGCCCGACGTCATCACCGTTCTCCAGGTGCCCGAGCGCCGCGTCGAGGCCGGCCTGGCCCGCCG
>CALNBU010000241.1 GCA_937875615.1 uncultured Archangium sp. | reverse complement strand
TCGTAGCCGGCCTTGAAGGGGTTTCCCAGGTCGAGCTCCAGCGTCAGCGCGTCGGACTGGTAGTCGATCAACGGGGTGAGCTGCCCGTCGTCGTTGCGGTCGGCGATGGCGCGCAGCCGGTAGGTGCCGCTGTCGAGGCCTTCGAGCGAGAAGGGCAGCTCCGTCGGCTGCGCCGGGGCGCCCAGCCGCAGCAGCTGGGTGTTGTGGAACAGCCCCACCTCGTGGCCCGCGGCGAAGCCGCCCACCACCACCACGCCGGAGATGGTGCCGCGGGGGCCGCCGGCGCGCGTCCAGGTCGCCTCGTAGAGCGGCCCATCGCGGCCATCGGTCGAGGCGAAGGCGCGCGCGGTGGTGGTGGCGGAGAAGGTCACCGTGAGCGGCGAGGGGCCGGAGACGCGCCCGTTGGTGGAGTGGCGTGGGTCCTCTCCGTTGGTGCTCAGGTAGATGGTGGCGTCGCGCACCGAGGTGAAGGTCACCGTCACCTCGCCGTTGAAGGCCCCGGGCGGCGGATCGGCGGCCACGGTGAGCGCCAGGGTGGCGTCGGGGAAGAATTCGATCCCAGCGCTCGGCTCGCGGCCGCACGCCAACATCAGCAGAGAGAAGAGGCAGAGGGAGCGCACGACCGCGAGGCTAGCGGAGCGCAGGGGGCCGGCCTAGCGGCGGCGCTTGTCGGTCAGATCGCTCTGCACCAGCGGAGAGAAGAAGCAGTCCTTCTTGGTGTACTCGTCGAAGGAGAAGGCGAAGCGGTAGCTGGCGGCGCTGCGCTGGTTGCAGTCGGTGCGCTCGCAGAAGCGGCAGGACACGCCGATGGGCACCGCGTCGCGCTTGAGGTCGGTGGTGGGCAGCCCGTAGGCGAGGTGCCGCGCGTTCTCCGCGTGGGTGCCCAGGCCGATGCTGTAGGCGGTGCCGCGGACGATCTGCCCCTCCACGGGCTGCAGCTGCACCTTGGCGAAGTCGAAGTAGGTGGTGCCGTCGGGCATGGCCGAGTACTGCCGCGTCAGCTGCGAGGGGTTGAGGAAGGCCAGGTGCACCGCCCACTTCCCGCAGTTGCCGGTGGAGGTGAACTTGAACCCCGTGGCGGAGTAGCGCTTGGAGATGTTGCCGGCGATGTCGGTGCGGATGAAGTGGAAGGGCAGGCCGCGGCGCTTGGGGTCGGCGAGGTTGCACACCCGGTGCGCCACCGTCTCCCAGGTGGTGCCGAAGATGGAGGAGAGCAGCTCGATGTCGTAGCGCGTGCGCTGCACCTCCTTGAAGAAGTCGCCGTAGGGCAGCATCAAGGCGCCGGCGAAGTAGTTGGCGAGGTTCACCTTGATCAGCTTCGGCGTCTCCGCGTGCCGGGTGCGCGCGCCGATGATGCGATCCAGCAGCCGCGTCTTGTCGAGCACCAGCAGGCCCAGCGTCGCGGCCACCTGGAACTTGAGCGGCTGCTCGGTGAGCGAAGGAGACAGCGCCAGCACGTTGTCCTCGAGCGAGAGTCGCCGCACCACCGAGCTGCCCTCGGGGGCATCGACCAGGCGGGTGACGACGCCGAAGCGCTCCTCGAGCATCTTCATCACCACCCCGGAGCCGGCGATGCGATCTCCCCCGAAGTCGCGGCGCAGCGCCTCGGCCTCCTCTTCGAGCTCGGGGAAGAAGTTCTCGTGCTCCTGGAGGAAGTCGGTGACCTCGTCGAAGGGCGAGTAGTCGAGGCGCGGCTCCTGCGGGCTGCCGGGGGCGCGGCCGCGCTCCTCGCTCGACAGCTGCGCCATCACGTTCTCCAGCTGCGAGCGCGTGTTCTTGTAGAGGTTGAAGAGCGCGGCCACCGTGCCCGCCAGCTTCGGCTCCGCGGAGAGCGACTGCAGCGAGTCGGGGTCGAGGTTCAGCGTCTTGAGCAGCGGCTCGTCGAGCAGCCGGGCCAGCGCCTCGTCGACGCGGCCCTCGCCCAGCTCCCCCATGAAGACCTCAGGGTCGACCTGGAAGAAGCGCAGGGCCTTCCACAGCAGGGGAAAGGGGGTGACGCGCTTCCCCTTCTCGATGAGGTTCAGGTATGCGGGGCTGACCCCCAGCTCACGCGCGGCGTCGGCCTGCTTGACGTTCTTCGAGAGCCGCAGCGCCCGGAGCCGGTGGCCGACGTTCGCGTTGAGCGCCTTCTCGTTCATCCGACTTCGAGCAGCTCGATGTCGAAGATCAACGTGGCGTTGGGCGGGATGACCGGCGGGTAGCCGCGGGGCCCGTAGCCCAGCTCCGAGGGGATGGTCAGCTTGCGCCGGCCGCCCACCTTCATGCCCGCCACGCCCTGATCCCAGCCCTTGATCACCATGCCCGCGCCCAGGGCGAAGTCGAAGGGCTCGTTGCGGTCTCTGCTGGAGTCGAACTTCGAACCGTCGGTGAGGGTGCCGGTGTAGTGCACGGTGACGCTCTGGCCCGGCTTCGCTTCGGCGCCGGTGCCGACCTGGAGATCTTCGATCTGGAGTGACATGCCGCGAAGACTTAGTGCGGCTGTTGCGCAAGATGAAGCGCGGTGATGCCGCGGCCCAGCTCGCTCAGGCCGCTCAGGTTCTCGATGGCCTCGCCGAGGTAGGGCGCGGCGACGCAGCAGCGCGGTGTCGTGGCGCGCGCGGGCCAGCTCGACCTCGGCCAGCGGCTGCAGCTGCGCCAGGGTGGGAGGTGTCAGCCCGTCGGTGCGTGCCCAGCTGCGGTTCAACACGAAGCCCGCGAAGGGCAGCTTCATGTCGGCGATGCGATCCCTGAAGTAGCGCGCGTCGGCGAGCGCCGCCTGATCGGGGCTGGTGACGAGGAGGAAGGCGGCGTCGGAGTCGGTCAGCAGCGCACGGACGCCCTCGGCGTGGGCGCGCATGGGGCCGAACATGCCGCTCATGGCGCCCAGGAACTCCTGGATCTCCGAGAAGAACTCGGCGCCGAAGACGCGGTTGAAGACGGTGCCGATGAGCTCGCCGGCCTTCTTGAACAGCCCCAGGCCCCGGGTCCTGGAGGGGAGGAACAGCGAGAGGATGCGCTCGTCGAGGAAGCGGGCCAGCTTCCCGGGCGCCTCGAGGAAGTCGAGCGCGTTGCGCGCGGGCGGCGTGTCGAGGACCACCAGATCGTACCGGCCGCTCACGGTGAAGTCGTAGAGCGCCTCGGCGGCGGTGTACTCCTGCATGCCCGCCACCAGCTCGCTGAGGTGCCGGAAGAGCCGGCTCTGGAGGATGCGCTGCGCCTGCTCCGGCGTCGACGCCATGCGCCCCACCAGGCTCTCGAACACCACGTCGGGGTTCAGCATCCAGGCGTCGAGCCGACCGGTCGTCACCCCCACCGCGGCCAGGCGCTCGTCGCTCACCGCGGCCGGCTCGCGCATGCGGTCGCCGAGGCCCATGGCCTGCGCCAGGCGCCGGGCGGGGTCGATGGTCAACACCAACACGCGGCGGCCCCGTTGCGCGGCGGCGAGGGCCAGCGCGGCGGCGGTGGTGGTCTTGCCCACGCCGCCGGCGCCGCAGCACACGATGACCTTCTTGTCGGTGACGAGCTGGTCGAGTGTCACAGGCCACGCTCCAGGGCCCGGGTGACGGAGCCCGCGTCGCCGGGCGCGCCGGAGATCTCCGGGAGCTGCACCGCGGTGGGCAGGAGCTTGATCGCCTCGCCGGCCCGGCGGATGCGCCGCGCCTCGCGCACCCCCAGCATGGTGGGCGGCAGCGCGTCGATGGCCTGCCACTGCTCGGGGGTGAAGGGGTCCGCCGGCACCCGGTTGATGACGATGGCCGAGACGTGCAGGCCGTGGCCCGCGAGCCCGCGCTGCAGCTCCTGGGCTTCGGTGACGGGGAGCGTCTCGGGGAGGGTGACGATGACGCAGCCGGTGATCGCCGGGTCGGTCAACACCGCCACGCCTTCCTTCGCGGCGCGCGCGATGGGCCCGCCGGGGATGACCCGCGAGAGCAGGT
>CALNBU010000240.1 GCA_937875615.1 uncultured Archangium sp. | reverse complement strand
GCCCGGGGTAGCGTCGGAGCCGGGCGCGCTGGTGCTGGCCCGGACCAGGGAATATCGGCCGGAGGCGAGGCCGGCGCCGTACGAGATCCCCGAAGGGGTGGAGATCAACGGAGATCTGCTGCGGCAGGTGCGGCTGGCGCGCGGGCTGTCGCTCGTCCAGCTGTCGGAGCGCATGCGGATCAGCGTGCGCCACCTGGAGAACGTGGAGGGGGACCGCTACGGACAGCTTCCGGCGGTGGTGTACCTGCGGGGCATCCTGATGAACCTGGCGCGGGAGCTGGGGCTGGACGGGCTCCGGGTGTCGCGGAGCTATCTCACCTTTGTCGACGCCAACCGCTCGAAAGGTTGACCCCGGTTGAGCGCGGCACTACGAATTCACACCAATGACTGACGAAGAGAAGACCAAGGCGATGCGGCTGGCGCGCGCGATCGCGTCAGACATCTCGCTCTACAACGAGCAGAAGATCATCCGCGGCATCGAGCAGGACTCGCTCTTCGAGACCTTGAAGGACGAGATCGAAGAGGGCCGGGAGCTGTTCAAGAGCCGGGTCAGCCGTGAGATCTTCACGCAGACCAACTTCTTCGACCGCGCCATCATCGACGTGATCATCAAGCCCAAGGGCCACGTGAAGTCGAAGATCTGGTGATCCGCGCCACCGCTGACGACGCGGGCGTGCGGGCTGACCGCTTCCTCGCGACGCAGCTGCCCGCGCTGAGTCGGGCCCGGTTGCAGGCGCTGATCGAGCAGGGCCAGGTGACGCTGGACGGCGCGCCCATCAAGGCCTCCTTGCGACTCCGTGGCGGCGAGGCCTTCGAGGTCGCGCTCCCGCCGCCCGTGGAGGCGACGCCGCGGCCCGAGGCCCTGCCGTTGTCGGTGGTCTTCCAGGATCGGGATCTGCTGGTGGTGGACAAGGCCGCGGGCATGGTGGTGCATCCGGGCGCGGGGCACAGCTCGGGGACGCTGGTGAACGCGCTGCTCCACCACGTGCGCGATCTGGGCGGGGTGGGCGGAGAGCTGCGGCCGGGCATCGTGCATCGGCTCGACAAGGACACCTCCGGGTTGTTGATCATCGCCAAGCACGAGGTGGCGCTGCGCGCGCTGCAGGCGGCCTTCAAGGCGCGGGAGGTGGAGAAGACCTACGTGGCCCTGGTGCAGGGGGCTCCCCCCGACTCGGGGACCTTCCGGACGCTGCACGCGCGGCACCCCACGCAGCGGCTTCGCTTCACCGGGAAGACGAAGCGCGGCAAGGAGGCGGTGACGCACTTCCACACCGTGAAGCGCTTCGCCGACGCCGCCCGGGTCGAGGTGCAGCTGGAGACCGGCCGCACGCATCAGATCCGCATGCACTTCGCGGAGGCGGGCTTCCCGCTGCTCTCCGACGCCCTGTACGGCACCCGGGCCTCCCGGCGTCCACAGCTCATCGGGCGGCAGGCGCTCCACGCCTGGAAGCTGGCCTTCGCGCACCCGCGCACCGGCAAGGCGCTCGCCTTCACCGCCCCGCTGCCGGCAGACTGGCGCGCCGCCGAACGGTCGCTCGGTGCGACACCCCGATGATTTTTTGCACCTCGACGCCCATTTGGGCGTACTGGTGGCAATCGATTCTTTCAACAGGAGCGGTAACACATGAAGGCCACGACCCGTTTTGTGTTGGTTCTCTCGCTGTTCGTCTCTCCGCGAACGCGCTCAAGGAGTCTGACGCGCTGCTCGACGAGAGCGAAAAGTCAGGGCGCCCGATGGTGCTCTCGGTGCACGGCTACCTGCCGTACCACTCGTTCTGGGGCGGGTACTTCCCCATCGGCGGTGGCGCCTCGTTCTACATCCCGCTGGTGCACAACGGCTTCATCGGCAAGCTCAACGACGAGTTCGGCATCGACTTCGGCGCGGACGCGGTGGCGCGCATCGGCAGCGCCTACCCCTTCTCGTTGCACATCCCGGTGGCGGCGCAGTGGAAGTTCCACCTCCTGCCGCAGCTCGAGGTGTACGCCAAGCTGGGCATCCAGGTCGACCTCTGGTTCGGGGCCATCGGGCGCTTCGGCTGGCCGGTGTGGCCCATCGCGGCGGTGGGCGCGAACTACTTCTTCTCCAAGAGCTTCGGCGTGAAGCTTGAGCTGGGCAGCGCTGGTGCGCGCCTCGGCGTGGTCTTCGGTTTCTGAGCCGGACGCCTCACAGCATGCCGATGGCCACGCTCTGCTGACGCTTGGTCAGCACCTTGATGGGAGCGATGGCCATCACCCGCATGAAGACCTTGAGGAGATCAGGGTCGAACTTGTTCCGCATCTCCGTCCACATCAGCATCAGCGCCACCTCGGGCCCGTACGCATCGCGGAACGGCCGCTTCGAGGTGAGCGCGTCGTAGGTGGCTGAGATGGAGATCAGCTTCGCGTAGAGCCCCAGGTTCGCGCGGGGGATGATCATCTGGATGTTGCCCTGGCCGTCGCGCACCGCGGTGCCGAAGTCGACGCGGTGCTCGAAGGTGGTCACCAGGCGGAGCAGGGTGGCGCGGTTCATCTGGCGCTCCTGCAGGATGTTGCGGATGGACACCAGGGGCGCCCGGTTGACGAGATCCCGCTCCTCCGGGGTCAGCGCGCCGCGCTTGCCCAGGATGTCGTCGGGCACCACGCCCATGCCGGCGTCGTGGAACAGCGCGATGTAGCCCAGGTCGCGCAGCTGCGGCTTGGTGAGCCCGAGCTCGGCGCCGTAGACGATGCTGATGAGCGCGGTGTTGACCGAGTGGAACGCGAGGTACTCAGAGTCGACTTCACGCAAGACGGGCTGCACCCCTTACGTGCGCTTCTCGCGAGTTCGCCCGATTCCCCGAATCCCGTCTATCTTGCGGTGATGCCGGGTGAGGATCTGGCCCGGATCTATG